>MEQN01000098.1:4486-11826 GCA_001770235.1 Betaproteobacteria bacterium RBG_16_58_11 | reverse complement strand
GGTCCGGAATCGGGTGTGAAGCATCGCGCCCTGGGCGATGCGCTGGCCACCTTGCCGCGCGCGGATGCCGCGCGCCGCGGCGAATATCTCCAAGCCATGATGAATGAGCCCTTAGGGGTGCCCGCACCGCCCCTATTTTTGTCAGAAGGGGTAAAGCGTTCCGCCTTGGCGCCGCAGCATGGTTTTTTCCGCGCAGTAGAGCCGGGGCAAGTGGGATACAACGAGTTTGGCGCAGTGTTTAGCCCCAAGCAGTGGCAGGTGCAAATAGAAGGCATGGTGGGTGATAAAAATTCGCAGGGCAGCCAGTTTCAATTCTCCGGTAAAAGCGGCAATGTTGGCTGGAGCGTGAGCCAACTGGAGTTCAAATCAGATGGATTCGGCGCCTTCGATCGTTTAGATAATTCTGTGCTGCAGGGCATACTCCAAGCCGACTTGACGCCGCAAACCCGCGTATATGCAGAGACAAACCAATTCAACTCGTTGCGGCAAGATATTCTTAATCGGGCCGAACCCTTCTACTATTCACCGCTCGATGTCAGCGAAGACCGCTGGCGCTATCGCCTTGGTTTGCGCCAGCGCATGGGTGATGCCCACCAGCTATTGCTGCTGGGTGCATGGGAAGCCTTCGACCAGATATCGGATACCCTGCCGACAGACTACAACGGTCTCACTACCCCGTATCGCCAGCGGATAGAAGTCAAAGCGCGAACCCCCGAGATACAGTACCGCTATCAATCGGAGATATTTAAAGGGGTGGCGGGCGGGGTATTCGGCCGTTCGGAGGCCGTGGCAGATGACGGATCCAGCCCCGTGAAAACAACGAGTCGAACGACATACGCCTACGCTTATCTGAGCCTGCCGTACCGGTTGAATTTAGAGGTGGGTTTTGCCCACGAAAACCAGCAGGACTCTACTTTTCTGAAACAGAAATTCACCCACCCCAAGCTGGGGCTGCGTTGGGAAATGGTGCCGGGCGGTACGCTACGCCTAGCATCATTCCGTGCCACCAATCGCGCTCTCGCCAGCAGCGCTACGCTTGAACCAAGCCAAGTGGCCGGCTTCAACCAGCACTACAATGACAATTTTGGGGCGAAAGTTTACCGCCGTGGCCTCGGCTGGGATCAGCGCTTGGGAGGGGATATTAGTTGGGGGGTTGAAGCATCCAGGCGCGAACTGCAAGTGCCCGTGGGGGCGAGGATATACGACCAGTGGGATGATCGTGAAGGGCGCGCCTACCTGAATTGGTCTATTCCTCGCGCAGCCTTGAGTGGAATATTGCCCGGCGTGGAAGCGGCCGTCTCGCTGGCGTATGATCGCGCCGCCCTGACGCGCAATGGACTGTCTACTGGATCCGAGCTAATTCGCAACTATCGCCCGCAGCATTTCCGCCTCGGCGCGGTGCTAAATCATAGCAGCGGTCTGGGTTTGAATCTGGGGCTGACTCGGGTGCGTGATCGGGGCGTCTATGAAGTCTACGACCTCGCCTACAACGTGACGTCTTTACCCTTTAACGATCAGTTCTGGACGGTGGATACGGCGCTCACCTACCGCCTACCCGCCAAGCGTGGGCAGATCATTGTTGGCGCGATGAACCTCACCAATCGCCGTGGCTTCCAGTATCTGGAGTTGGATACGCAAAACCCGCGCTTCGCGCCGCAACGCTATGTGTACGGCAAGCTGCTGCTGAATTTTTGAGTTGTTTCCCCGGCACAGTTTGCCGGTTATTTAACGTCACCCAAGGAGAAAATGCCATGAAGAAATTAAATAATTATTTGTTGGCGGCGGTAATCGCGCTGCTTGCTCTACCTGTGGTCGGGGCCGAAACCGCGCCGGCGAAACAGGAAGCGCCCGAGGCGCTGAGTGCACCACTGACAAAGTATGAGATATCGATTGACCGGAAGATTGTGAAAGACCCGAAAGGCTTAATAGCCAAGATCGAAGCCGCAGAGGGCTTCAAGGCCGGCCAATGCGGCCGAGTCGAGTTGAAGAAGAAAGGCGTATACCTCTATACCTGCGCGAAGGTGACTTGCCAGACTGATGAGGCTTTTCGCGGCGTGGTTCAACCCGGCGTTAAGTTCCTATCGTTTACCGGTACCTGCCCGCTTGGCTGTAAATTGGCAACGAGCTGTACCGCCAACGGCGGCTTCTCGTGTTGCCGAATCCCGGTGCCTACCCAGAAATGCCCGGGCTTTGTATTATAGCTAGTGTCCGATGCTCAGTGCGCAGTCACGGCCAGCGCATATCATGCGCTGGTGCGTGATGTGCGCCGACCTCTGTCGGCGCGGTGAATCTAAGCCATTGCTGATTTTCTGACTTTTGATTGGCTCCCCGGCGCGACTTGTCCGGATTTTTGAACGCCACCCAGCGAGGTATTTGCTATGAAAATACTAAATTATTTTGGCGTATGCCAAAGATGCAAGACCGAGGCCGGTTTTATTTGAGGGGGTTACCCGGCCTTTTTCTTGCGGGCATCGCGCGCGGTCTGCGCCACACGAAACCCCTCGCTGAATGCATCAATTTCCTTGAGCATCGCTGCGAACGCCACATTGCTCAGCGTGCCCTCTTCTTCCTCGGTATTTTCCGGCAGCGGGTAATAATATGCCCGGGATTTTTCCAAGACCCTTTGTCCAATCCGCAAGAAAAAATGCATCAAAATAGGTTGCATAGGGTGGGCTCTTCGTTGACGCGAAACTTCGTTCCGATTTGCAATGGATCGCCCGCAAGTTTTTCGGCCCGTGTTTGACCAGGGCCAGTTGTCGTGGGTGGGGATGCAATCGACAGAAAAAATCGCATTAGGCCGGCTCGAGTTCCTAAGGGGTGCCCGAGAAATCCCATAACGCGAAGAATAGGTCGGGTCCGCATTCGTCCGTTGGCCGCGAATTCGTGGTGTAGGCTGGTTGGCTATCCGCAAATCTGATGGTAAATATTTCACCGCTCTTGCCCTGGGTTTCTCTTTTTGAAACGACTTGGGCGTCCATGTCTTGGCGGCCCCTAATGTTTTCTGAATTCATGTCTTTATCTCCTATTGATGGGCGATAAGCTTGTGGCTTCTTGTGGCGCGTACTACTCAATGCAACAGCAACTCAACACAGCTACGCAGCGAGCAATGCATTCACCGCGTAGCCGTTACGCTTTCGCACAACGCTGGCGCTAGTCGTTGTCGCCATTCACATAGGGCATGAATGCCGGGTCGGGCTGAGTGTTGCTCGCCTCGCCGCTGTTGGCAGTATCTGGCGCCAAGTTGCTTTTATCGGTATCGCGATCGGGCGTGCTTGGGGCTGCCGCGACGTGTAACGCTTGCGCTTGCAAGCTTGATTCGCGTTGCTCGGTTGCTTCGTAAGAAAATACCGAGGTGCTCGCTATCAGGCTGGCGATGGTGAAGGTTAGGGCTGTCTTTTTCATGATGATCTCCTTAACGGTTAGGCCTGTTGCGAAATCGGCATGGGTAGATGCGCGCCGGTTCGTTCCATGGCGGACTGAATTGGCTTCTGCTTAGCCTTTTTCATGCTGTTGCTTACTTCAGCGCGGTGGACGTGCTGAATTAAGGCAGTAGCCAACATTCTTGCTTGCTGCAAGCTCAGGTGGAAAATCACATTCTGCATATTGCACACGACGAGCTTGATATATTCCCCTTCTTCCCCAGGGCAATGAAGGGAAAGGCCGATGTTTGTTGTTTGATCTCCCTGCTGCATGTCTTCTCTCCTTGTGCAAAACCGCTTGGGTTTTTTCCGCGCGCTCAGCGATCGGAGTTGGAGCTTGCCGCACCGTCATAGGTTATGTACGGGGTGATGGCTGGGTCTGGCGCCACTTGTTTTTGCGGCGATAGCCCGGCGGCCGGCGCCTCTAGGCCTTGCATGACATCGCCGTCGAGTGGTTGGGCTATGACTTTGCTGGCAACCGGTTTTACGGTGGTCTCGGCGCGATTTTCTTGGATGACTCGCTCTTCAGCGGAAACAGGCAGGGCTGCGGCAAGTGCAAAGGCAAGCCCTAGGGTGTGGATGATGGTTTGTACTTTGTTCATGGCGATCTCCTTCACGTGTGGTTGTTGGATGATCGAATTTTGGCCAAATACAAGCGGAATAAAATCTGGCATCCGGCTAGGCCTGATGGCCTTGCCATGGTTGATTAGGCCATTCGATATAGGCCTCACGGCTAGAAGGCTCGTTTTATGGTTGATCCGCCTACAATAAACATCAGACAATCCAATTAAATGTCGAATACAAACATTCCTATCCCTACATTGGGGAAGGCGGCTTAGTTGAATGAATTATTAAAAAATCTGCGATTGCCTTGGCTGTTGCTGCTGCTTGTTTTGCAAGCATGGCCGAGCCTGGGCGCGGCTGCGCCCAGGCAAGTCGTGGTGGTGCTGAGCGACGCATCCGCGCCCTATCAGGAGGCGGCGCGCACCATTCGCGAAGGTCTTGAAGGCGAGAGCGCCAAGCTTGCGATTCGGGTGGTGGTGGTGGGCGGAGCAGGGGCCGATGAAGCGATGGCCCAGCCCGATAGCTTGCTCGTGCCGCTCGGGGCCAAGGCAGCGCAACTCGCCGCTAAATCCAATCAACCGATTTTTGCCGCGCTGGTCGCGCGCCAGTCTTTCGAAAAACTTTTCCCCTCAACCCGGCACTCCATCAGCGCCATCTATCTCGATCAACCCATCAGCCGGCACCTGCAGTTGGTGCGGGTGGCGCAGCCGCGCGCGCGCAGCGTGGGTGTGGTGTTAGGACCAACGCAATCGGTTTCGCAAGCCGAGCTCGCCAACGCGGCGAGCAGCGCCGGCTTGCGCCTTTCCGCCGTTGCGCTCTCGGGCGACGGTGATCTGTTCTCGTCCTTGCAAACGCTATTGCCTAATGTCGATGCCTTGCTGCTCTTCCCTGACCCGCTGGTGGTGAATCGCAGCAGTTTGCAGAACCTGATGCTCACCACCTATCGCCAGCGCGTGCCGGTGGTGGGCTATTCGCAAAATCTGGTCGATGCGGGTGCGCTGGTCGCCGTGTACTCGACCCCGCAGCAAATCGGGCAGCAAGTCGCGGAAAGCATCCAGCGCATGCTGTCGGCGCGGCACTGGGAGCTGCCGCCGCCCGCGTATCCGAAATATTTCACCATCAAAACCAATAGCAGTGTTGCGCGTTCCTTGGATATCGAAGTGCCGAGCGAAGCGGTGCTGGCCCAACGCATGGGTGCGGGAGCAGGATTATGAAGAACTGGGGAATCCAGGCGCGCATGACATTGCTGGCCTTGGGACCGGCAACATTGATCGCATGTTTGCTGGCGATCTATTTCACCTTCAGCCGCATCGGCGATGCCGAGCAAGCCTTGCGCGATTTAGGCATGGCCACGGCGCAGCACTTGGCGACTTCCGCCGAGTATGGTGTGGTGTCGGGCAACAAAGTCATTTTGCAAAATATCGTGAATGGCACGCTCAAGAAAGGGCAGGCGCGGTTCGCGTTAGTGGTCGATGCGCAAGGGAATCAGCTCGCGCAGTCAGGATCGACGCCGCAGGAACTGGAGGCGGGCTTGCGCATACAGCCGCCGCGCGCTAACGAGCGGGACTACGTGTTTGTGGTGCCGGTCCAGCTAGGCAAAGTCGAGTTGCAAGATCCCTTCGCGCTCGAAGATACCAATGCGCAAGCTGACCGACCCTTAGGTTGGGCGGTGGTAGCCATGTCGCACGCCTCCTTAGTTGAGAACAAAAAACGCATGTTGCTGGCCGGGCTGGGTATTGCACTGGGTGGGCTCGTGATTACTATATTGATTGCTTTTAGTTTGGGGCGCGGCTTCAGCCGGCCGGTGCGCAAGCTATCCCAAGTGGTAGAGGAGTTGGGGCGCGGTAATTTGAGCGCACGCGTGGCGCCGAATTCTGGCGGCGAGTTGTTGCTGCTGCAAAAAGGTTTCAACCGCATGGCGGAGACGTTGCAAGCCAACCAAACGGATTTGCAGCGCCGTATCCAGGAAGCGACTGTCGATCTGGAGGCGAAGAAGGATGAAGCGGAGCAAGCCAATCGCGACAAATCGAATTTCCTAGCAGCGGTGAGCCACGATTTGCGTCAGCCCATGCACGCGATCGGTTTGTTCTCCGCTACGCTGAAGCAGCGCGTATCGACCAATGAACAAGCTGAACTGGTGCAGCGCATCGAAGATTCGGTGAACGCTTTGCAAATCATGTTCGACGAGTTGTTGAATATATCGCGACTGGATTCCGGCACGCTTGAACCACGTTTGGAAGCATGCGATCTGGCAGCGATACTGAAGCAAGCGGGCCAAACCTTCCAACCCCTCGCCGAGCAGAAAAATTTGCGCTTGCGGGTGCGCGCATGTCCGGCGCGGGTGACGTGCGATGCGATGCTGTTGAGTCGCATCATCAATAATCTCACCGCCAATGCGATCCGCTATACCGGGCATGGCGGTGTGCTGATCGGCTGCCGCCGTCGCCAAGGGTGCTGGGTGATTCAGGTGTGGGATACCGGCATCGGCATCGCCGAGGAACACTTGCCGCATATTTTTGAAGAGTATTACCAGATCGGCAATGCGGCGCGAAATCGTGCGCAGGGCATTGGGCTGGGCTTGGCGATTGTGCAGCGGATCGCGCGCCTGCTTGGCTATCCGCTCGAAGTACGCTCGCGGCCTGGCCGCGGCACGGTGTTTAGCATTACCCTGCCAGCAGCAAGCGATGCGTCGTTTGAACGTCGTACCAGCGTCGAACGCGTCCCCGGCCAATTTAACGGTGAGCGCGTATTGGTGATCGATGATGATTTCGCGGCCTTGGAATCCACCGTGGCGCTGCTGGCGAGCTGGGGGTTGACGCCGATCTCCGCCGAGAGTGGCGAGCAAGCCTTGGATTGCCTGCAAAATGAAACCGCGCCCAGCCTGATCGTGTGCGACTATCGATTGCCTCACAGCAGCGGCATTGATGTAGTGCGCATGCTACGTGAGCACCTGGAGATGCAGATACCCGCGATGCTTATCAGTGGCGATACCGGTGCTGAAGCAGTCGCGGCCATGCAGGCAAGCGGTCTTCCCGTGTTGTATAAGCCGGTGCGCCCGGCCAAACTGCGGGCTTTGATTACGAGCCTGCTGCGCTAGCCAGCGTCTGCTTGAGATAGTGCCCGGTATAGCCCGATTTGGTCTGCGCGATTTGTTCCGGTGTGCCTTGCGCGATGATCTGTCCGCCGCCATCCCCCCCTTCGGGGCCTAAGTCGATAATCCAATCCGCAGTTTTGATCACATCCAAATTGTGTTCGATGACGACCACGGTGTTGCCATGATCGCGCAAGCGATGCACCACGGTGAGCAAGAGCTGGATGTCTTGGAAATGCAGGCCGGTGGTGGGCTCATCCAGGATG
>MEQN01000098.1:3863-4470 GCA_001770235.1 Betaproteobacteria bacterium RBG_16_58_11 | reverse complement strand
TGTCGCGTTTGGAGAGTTCGAGCGCGAGTTTCACGCGCTGCGCTTCGCCACCGGAGAGCGTGGTGGCGGATTGGCCCAGCGTGATGTAGCCCAGGCCCACGTCGAGTAGCGTGCTGAGTTTTTTCGCCACCGTCGGCACAGCTTTGAAGAATTCGAATGCCTGTTCCACGGTCATGCCCAGCACTTCGTGGATGGTCATACCTTTGTAGCGGATCTCCAACGTCTCGCGGTTGTAGCGCTTGCTGTGGCAAACGTCGCACGGCACGTAGATGTCGGGCAGGAAGTGCATTTCCACCCGCAGCATGCCGTCGCCTTGGCACGCTTCGCAGCGCCCGCCTTTGACATTGAAAGAAAAACGTCCCGGGCCGTAGCCGCGCTCGCGCGATTCTGGCACGCCGGCATACAACTCGCGAATCGGCGTGAACATGCCGGTATAGGTCGCGGGGTTGGAGCGCGGCGTGCGGCCGATCGGGCTCTGATCGACGTCGATCACCTTGTCGAAAAATTCCAGGCCTTCGATCTCCTCATGCGCTGCGGGCGCGGTGGATGAGCCATACAAATGCTGCGCGACCGCCGGGTACAACGTGTCATTGATGAGCGTGGATTT
>MEQN01000098.1:0-3648 GCA_001770235.1 Betaproteobacteria bacterium RBG_16_58_11 | reverse complement strand
CGGCCATGATTTGGCCGCCATGCACCCCGGCGCCGGGGCCGATGTCGATCACATGATCGGCGATGCCGATGGCTTCTTCGTCGTGCTCGACCACGATCACGCTATTGCCCAAGTCGCGCAGATGTTTGAGCGTGTCGAGCAGGCGGCTGTTGTCGCGCTGATGCAAGCCGATGGAAGGCTCGTCCAGCACATACATCACGCCGGTAAGACCGGAGCCGATTTGCGACGCCAAGCGAATGCGTTGCGCTTCGCCGCCGGAGAGCGTCTCCGCCGAGCGGTCGAGCGATAAATAATCCAGGCCAACATTGGTGAGAAAGCGCAGGCGCGAGGCGATTTCTTTCACGATCTTTTCCGCGATGGCTTGCTTCGAACCAACGAGATGCAACGCTTCGAAGAAGGGCAGCGCAAGCTTCAAGGGCATGCGGCTGATTTCATAAATCGATTTATCGCCGACTTTAACATGGCGCGCCTCGACGCGCAGGCGCGTGCCTTCGCATTCCGGGCAGGGTTTGCTGTTGAGGTATTTCGCCAGCTCCTCGCGCACGGCCACGGAGTCGGTCTCGCGGTAACGCCGCTCAAAATTATGCGCGATGCCTTCGAATGCATGCTTGCGCGTTTGCATCCCGCCGCGCTCACCCAGGTATTTGAAATCGAGCTCAACTTTGCCGCTGCCATAAAGCAGGATGTCCTGAATAGCCTGCGGCAGCTCCTCGAACGGCAGATCGAGATCAAAATCGTAATGCGCAGCCAGGCTTTGCAGCATGATGAAATAGAACTGGTTGCGCCGGTCCCAGCCCTTGATCGCCCCCGCCCCGAGTGACAAATGCGGAAATGCCACCACGCGCTTCGGGTCAAAAAAACTGATGACGCCCAAGCCGTCGCACTTCGGGCAAGCGCCCATCGGATTGTTGAATGAGAATAGGCGCGGCTCCAGTTCCGAGAGGGAGTAGTTGCACACCGGGCAGGCAAAGCGAGCGGAGAACAAATGCTCCTTCTCGCTATCCATTTCCACCGCCAATGCGCGGCCATCGGCATGGCGCAACGCGGTTTCGAACGATTCCGCCAAGCGCTGTTTGACATCGGTGCGTACTTTGAGCCGGTCGACCACGACTTCGACGGTGTGTTTCTTGTTCTTGTCGAGCTTGGGCAGCTTATCCATCTCGTGCGTCTTGCCGTCGATGCGCACCCGCACAAAACCTTGCGCGCGCAGCTCGTCGAACAATTCATGCTGCTCGCCTTTGCGCCCGGCTACGATGGGCGCCAGGATCATCAGCTTGGTGTCATCCCCCAGCGCCAGCACGTGATCCACCATTTGCGACACGGTCTGCGCCGAGAGCCCGATGCCATGCTCCGGGCAATACGGGTCGCCGACGCGGGCGAACATCAGGCGCAGATAATCGTGGATTTCCGTCACCGTGCCCACGGTGGAGCGCGGGTTGTGCGAGGTCGCCTTCTGTTCGATGGAAATGGCGGGCGACAGGCCCTCGATCAAATCCACGTCCGGCTTTTCCATCATTTGCAGGAATTGCCGCGCATAAGCGGAGAGTGATTCGACATAGCGGCGCTGGCCTTCGGCGTACAAGGTGTCAAAGGCGAGCGAAGATTTACCCGAGCCGGACAAGCCGGTAATCACCACCAATTGATTGCGGGGGATATCGAGATTGATGTTCTTCAGGTTGTGGGTGCGCGCACCGCGCACGCGAATAAAATCCATAGGGTCTATAAGCTACTGAGTATTAAGTTGATTTGCGAACCACACGAAACGCGAAACCCCGCTGCGGCAGCACGAGGGGAACCTGCTAATATACGCAATTTCCTCCGCTTCCCCAACCTGTTTCGTCGCATGAAAAACATTGAGCGCATGTCGCCTTTCGAGCTGAAGGCGAGTCTTAGCCTAGCCAGCATTTATGGCCTGCGCATGCTGGGCATGTTCCTGATCCTGCCGGTATTCGCGATTTATGCCGAGCAAACCTTGGGCGCCACGCATTTTCAGGCGGGCTTGGCATTGGGGATTTATGGGCTGACCCAAGCGCTGTTTCAATTGCCCTTCGGCATGGCTTCCGACCGCTATGGCCGCAAACGCATGATCTATTTGGGCTTGCTCTTGCTGGTGGTGGGCAGTTTTATCGCGGCCTATGCGCAGGATATAAACACCGTCATTATCGGGCGTGCATTACAAGGCGCGGGCGCGATTTCGGCGGCCGTGATGGCGCTGCTCGCCGACCTGACGCGCGAGGAGCACCGCACCAAGGCCATGGCCCTGATCGGCACCACCATCGGCTTGACCTTCGCGGTGTCGCTGGTGATCTCCTCGCCGCTCAATCATTGGGTCGGCGTGCCGGGCATGTTCGCGTTGACCGGCGTGCTGGCCATCGTGGCCATCGCGTGGGTGCGCTTCGTGATCCCCGATCCGCGCGCCAGCCACTTTCACAGCGATACCGAAGCGACGCCGGCCAAGCTCAAAGATGTACTGCGCAATACGGAATTGCTGCGCCTCAATTTCGGCATCTTCGCTCTGCACGCCGCGCAAATGGCGCTATTTATCGTGGTCCCTTTCGCCCTGCTGAAGAACGCCGGCATCGACCAAAACCAACACTGGATGATCTACTTGCCGATCATGGCTGGGTCATTCGTGTTCATGGCGCCCGCCATTATTTACGGCGAGAAGAAAATCAAACTCAAGGAAGTGTTCGTCGCTTCGGTCGCCCTGATGTTCATCGCGCAATTGCTGTTGGCGCAATTCATCAGCCAATTCTGGGGCATGGTCGCGGCGCTGGTTTGCTACTTCGTCGCCTTCAATGTGCTGGAAGCGAGCCTGCCTTCCCTCATCTCCAAGATCGCCCCGGCATCAAGCAAAGGCACGGCCATGGGCGTGTATAATACGAGCCAGTCGTTTGGCGCGTTTGTGGGCGCTACGTTCGGCGGGTTTCTATCGCAGCACTACGGCGCGTCGGCGGTGTTCATCTTCTGCAGCATGCTGATCGGCTTGTGGTTGGTCTTTGCCTTCAGCATGGAGCGGCCACCCGCAGTACGCACGAAGCTGTTTCACGTGCGCGAAATGAAAGTGGCGCGCGCCACCGAACTATCGAAACAACTCGCCAAGCTTGCCGGCGTATCCGAAGCGTTGGTAGTAGGCAATGAAGGCATCGCAATTCTTAAAGTGGATCTACGCGGCTGGGACGAAGCCGGCGTGACCAAACTCATCGAGGGGGAGCAAGACAATGGCGTCAGTCAATAAAGTGATTCTGGTGGGCCGTCTGGGCAAAGACCCGGAAGTCCGTTACATGACGAATGGCGATGCGGTGGCGAATATCACCTTGGCGACCAGCGAAACCTGGAAAGACAAAAACGGCGAGAAGCAGGAAAAAACCGAGTGGCATCGGGTTACCTTCTATCGCAAGCTGGCCGAAATCGTCGGCGAATACCTGAAAAAGGGCGGCATGATCTATGTCGAAGGCCGCCTGGAAACGCGCAAGTGGACCGACAAAACCGGGGTGGAAAAATACACTACCGAAGTCATCGCCAACGAAATGGTCATGCTGGGCGGCAAGAGCAGCGGCAGCAACAGCTACGAAGTGCAGGACAAGCCCGCGAGCAGCAGCGCGCGTCCTGACAGCAGCGGCCAAGACAAGCCGGCGGCGAAAAAGG
>MEQN01000097.1 GCA_001770235.1 Betaproteobacteria bacterium RBG_16_58_11 | reverse complement strand
GAGGCAGCCCCCTCCCTTTGAAAAAGGGAGGCTGGGAGGGATTTGCATGACCAAGTTGGCGTGTCATCAATTATGAAAAGATCAATAATACATCCAGCTCTTCAACTCAAATGTTGGCGATCCACTTTAGATGGGGTGGCGGACTTCATCTGCAGAAGCCTTACTGTGCGTGTTTTACAAACCCGAGTAATGCTCTAGAATCAAGAACACCTTGAATAGGGCAAATCGAACCGCAATGGATATCAAACTTTCCGTACCCGAGTACCAGCCGATTCCGGATGTAACCGTGGAGACCCGGTCCAAGCATGTCCAGGAGTGGCTGGATGCCTTGCCGCTGGCGAATAGCCTGGAGGCCGGGCGCAAGCTCGCGGATGCGATCGCCGCCTTGAATAGCGTTAAATTGGCGGAAGACGCGCGGCTCAAGTTGCTCGATTTGTATCGCGCCACGGCGCGGACGCTGCTTCCCGCTCTACAGCAGCAGTATGTAAACAAGCCGCTGCCCTTGCAGGAGAAAAGCAAGCAGGCTGCCGCCCTCGCGCGCGATGTGATGACGGAGTTGGCGAATGGCTACAAGCTGGCCCTGCTGGATATCCTCGGCCGCCGCATCAGCTTTGGCGCGAACAAGCTCGCGCCGCTGGCGATCGCGCGCGCGATTGAATCCTTGGGGGCGAAGCTCGATGTCTGCTACGAAACCTATAGCCCGACGCCGGCGGGGGTGTGGATAGAGCTGCATCAACTCTATTGGCACGCGGCGCGGCAAAATTTGCACGAACAGGCGATTGCCGAAGACGACAAGACTTCGGTCAATCACGTCTTCAAGCAAGTGCTGTTGATCGCCTTGGCCGATCCTTATCGCCTGCAGCAAGGGCAGTTGGCGCAGGTAAAGGCTTATCTGGCGCGGTTCGGGCACCAGGCCATGTTGCAGCCGCTGGGCAAAGCGGAAAATATGCACGGCTTATTTCTGGCGCGGCTCGATGAGGACAAGCCGCCCAAGGCGCTGGCGCACCATGCCGGCGTCACCGATGCGCGCACCGATATTATTCTCAACACCATCCCCTTGGCGCGCGCCCTGCATCAGCATGTGCAGGGATTGGATGCCGGCACGCCGTTAAAGCAGCTCGGCCTGCCGGAGGCGGCCAAGCAGGCGAGTTACCGCGAGATGCTCAAGCGCTTGATCAAGCAAGGGGGCATCGCGCCGAAGCGCGTATTCAATCGCACCCCGGCGCAAGCCGATTTGTTTATTTGCAGCGGCATTGCTTCGCTGCATCATGCCTTGAGCCAGGATGCCTTGCCGGGCGCGCCGGACGCCGCCGCGGAAACGGTCATCACGCTGCAAGTGTCCGACCCGATGCAAGCGACGGGCAGTTACCAGACCTACAATTGCGCCAACTGGCAGGTGCTGAACGAGAGCGCGGGCGGCGTGGCCTTGGCCAAAGATCCCGGCAGCGTGTCGAAAATCAAGGTGGGCGACATCATTGGCTTGGGATTGGACAAAAAAACCGGCTTGGGGGTGGCGATCGTGCGCTGGATGCTATCCAGCGCCGACAACAAGCTGGAGCTCGGTGCGCAGATGCTCGCACCGCAAGCCGAGGCGATCGTGATCAAGCCGGTGATCTCCGCGCCCGACGCTCTGTTCCAGCCGGCCTTACTGCTGCCCGAAGTGCCGGCGCTGGATCAAGCGGCGCGCATGGTGGCGGCGCGCGGCAGCTTTCAGCCGATGCGTGAATTCGAGGTGAGAAGCCAGGGCGTGATCCGTGCAGTGCGCGCCACGCGCCTGATCGAGCAGACCGACAGCCTGGATTTATTTTTCTATAGCTGACGGCGGCAATAAGTCCGCCAGGGTCGGCGTGAGCGTTGCCTGGTGCTGTTCCCCGAGTTTACCGAGCAGGGTTTGATACGCGTCGTCCGCTGCGCTTTTCGATTTGGCATCGAATACAAACAGTCGGAACACGTCCGCGGTAGAGATTTCCTGCGGCGCGCGCAACAGCAGCCAAGCATCCTTGTCGGCGCGACGCACGAAATTCGCTTGCGCCAGCCGATCGAGCAAGGCTTCCATTTCATCCAATCCCAAATCGACGTGCTGGCTGAGCCAAGCCAGCTTGATGCTATGCCCCGCGCGCTGCGCCTCCGCGAGCGCTTGCAACAGGCGCAGCGCGGCCTCGAACTGCCAGCCCGGCGCACGTATGATTTGCCAAGTGCCGCCGCGCCAATGCGAGAGCGCGGCGGCGATCACCGCACCGAGCAGGATCACCAACCAAGAAAAATAAATCCACAATAAAAAAATCGGGAAGGTGGCGAACGCGCCATAGATCAGGGTGTAGGTCGGAAATGAAGTGATGTACCAGGCAAACCCGCGCTTCATCAATTCGAACGCGATGCCGGCAAAAATACCCCCCGCTAGGGCATGCTTCCACGGCACATAGCGGTTGGGCACGGCGGCATACAGCAGCGTAAACGCCAGCGACATCAGCGCGACCGGCACCAGCTTGAGCGTGCTCGGCCCCATCAGTGGGATGTGTTTCACATAACCGAGCGAAAAACTGACCAGGTAATAAGTCACCGACAAACTTGCGCCCAGGATAATCGGGCCGATGGTCAGCACCGTCCAATAAGTGAGAAAGCGCTGCGATACCGTGCGTGGTTTGCGCACGCGCCAGATGGCGTTAAAAGCGTGGTCGATGGTATACATGAGCAACAGCGCGGTAATCGTCAAACTGGCAATGCCGAGCATGGTGAGCTTGGCCGCTTTGCTTGAGAATTCCGTCATATACACCGTGATGACCTTGCCCGCGACTTCCGGCACCATATTCGTCAGCATAAAGATCTTGATCTGCGTCATCAGGTCGGTGAATACGGGAAAAGCCGCGAACACCGTCACCGTCACCGTGATCAAAGGGATCAGCGAGAGCAGGGTGGTGAAGGTGAGGCTGGAGGCGACTTGCGCGCAGCGATCATCCGCGAACCGGTAAGCGACAAAGCGCAGGAAGCCCAGTATTTTGCGTGAATTCGGCAAGGGGGTGTGCATGTCGGGCAAGCTAGCATTCGCCTCTTGGCGGTGTCAAGGCACTGACTGTTATACTTGCCGCATCGTTGAAACGAGGTTAATTGCGCACCATGCCCGACGATCTGACTCCCGGCCAAGAAGCCCGCCGCCTAATGCGCCGCCACTATTACGGCGTGCTCTCCACCACGTCGCAAAAATTTGCCGGCTATCCCTATGGCTCATTCGTGGACTATGTGACCGACCATCAAGGGCGGCCGGTGATCTTGATCAGCGCGCTGGCCGAACACGCGCACAATATTTTTCAGGCGCCGAAGGTGAGCCTGACAGTGCATGATTCGGGCAGCCAGACGCAAGCCCTGCCGCGCCTCGCGCTGCTGGGCGAGGCGAAGCTGATCGGCCCCGACGATGCGCACCATATCCGTTCCCGCTACCTGCGCTATTTTCCCGAAGCGGAGCCGCTGCTCGCGCTCGATTTCGCGTTTTACCGCATCGAGCCGCACCACATCCGCTACATACCCGGCTTCACCCAAGCGCGCTGGGTCAGCCCGGCGGATTTCCTCGCCCTCGCCAGCCAGTTGACCGACACCGAAGAATCGATACTCGCGCACATGAATACCGATCACGCCGATGCGCTTGCCGGGTATGCAGGCCGCGATCGTAGTGAGACGATCGCCATGATCGGCCTGGATAGCGATGGCTTCGATTTGCGGATCGGGGAGAAATTGCAGCGCGTCGAGTTTGACGGTTTCGTGGCCGATGCAAATGCCGCGCGCGAGCGCTTGGCGGCGCTGTTCATCCGTGGTTCCTAATCGGGTTTTTATGCTGCGGTGGCTGCACTACGGTTGCATCGCCAGTCTGATTGCCCTGATCTTCCTCACCCTGGCGTGGGAGGCGTGGCTGGCGCCGACTTCGCGCGCGATCCTGATTCTAAAGATCGTGCCGCTGCTGTTGCCGCTGTTTGGGATTTTGCGCGGCAAGCGCTACACCTATCAGTGGTCATCGATGTTGATTCTGCTGTATTTCACCGAAGGCGTGGTGCGCGCGTATGCCGAGCGCGGCATCGCCGCCTGGCTCGCGGGCGCTGAAGTGTTGCTGGCCGTGGTGTTTTATCTGTGTGCGATTTTTTATGCGCGGCATGCTCGCCCGTAGCGCCGGCATCCTTGCCGGCATGCCGGCTGGAAGCCGGCGTTACCCCTCTCGCCACAAGCGCTGCCACCCCTCATGCCCCAGCCGGCGCAAAGTCCCCATGTTCTTCTCATAGATATCGGCCGCATCGGGGAAGGCGGCGACCGCGCGCGCGATGCTCGATTCGCGCAATAGATGCAGCGTGGGATAGGGCGAACGGTTGGTGTAGTTCTCGATGTCGTCCGGCCCCGCATCAGCGAATTGATATTGCGGGTGGAGGCTCGCGAGTTGAAATTCCGCCGCGAATCCCAGCTTGGAGATGGCCGCCTCGGCGGTGCGCAGAAACAGGCTGTACTCGATAAAATCCGTCAATACATCAGGGTGGATCAGCAGCGTGGTCTCACATTCATTCGGGTCTGCTGCATGCAGGGTGTGCAGTTCGCTGCTGAGGTCTTCTAGTAAATCCGCCGTGGATTGCGCGTCGCTCACGCAATATCGAACCCGCTGATGCACATGCACGGACTTGGCGAAGGGGCACAAGTTCAGGCCGATAACTGCTCTTTCCAGCCAAATTTGCGTCGCGGCGATGATTTCACCCGTCGTCGCGGGTGCGCCTTCTGGATTCATTATTTTTTCATGATAGTGATCAGCGCCTGCACATGCTCGGCCACCCCCAGGCCCAGGCTCGTCAGATAACCGCCGTCGCTGAGTGAAATCAGGCCCTTGTCAAACAAGCGTTGCGTGGCGGCGATCACGCCCGGCTCCGCCGTTTTGTGCACCTTGATGCCTTCCCCTATGGTGGATAAGTCATAGCGTGCGAGGATTTCCAGCTCTGCTACGAGGTCGGGCGTGAAGATCATGTCTGCTCCTGGAAGGTTGTTTGTCTCGGGTGAAATAAATTCGATGAAGCGGTATTTATTCTGGGCTGCTGATTTCAAACAACAGCCCGCCTTTGAATATTACCCCGCCCTTCATTTGTTTGCCTGGAAAAAGCGCCTGCATCGCATTCAGATAGTTTTGCAGTTGCGCGCGATGCGGTTTCGCGGCTTGCGCAAGCGTCGCTTCGGTCGCGGCTTCCGTGCTCTTATAATCCAGCACCCAAATTTCGTGTTCGAATTCCACCAGGCGGTCGATGCGCAGAAAGTCGCCGTTCGCGGTGAGGAAGGGCAGCTCATTCCATGCGCGGCGATAGTGGGCGGGGTCGAAGAAGCGGGTCAGGTGTGCCGCGCCGAGGATGGCTTGCGCTTCGCGCCACAGGGTTTCGAAGGCGTCTTCTGTGACGGCCCATTCTTGGCGCAAGTGCAGCTTATGTAACTCGTGTAGCGAGCCTAAGTCCCTCTCTCCCGCTCGCGGGAGAGAGTTAGGAGAGAGGGTTCCACTTGGGGTGAGTTGCTCCAGCAGTCGATGGAGCAAGGTGCCGTGGCGCATGGCGGGGGTTTCGATGACTTGTGCGCGCTGGCCGCAGGCGGGGCCGATTTCCGGCAGGGCTTGCGCTGTGTCGAAGGCCGGCGGCGCATGAATGGCGGGCGGTGGCGCAAGCGGGGCTTGATCCGGCGGCATTAGATCGCCGCCAGGTTCCATCACGCTCCTGATCCGCGCATACCAGCTTGGACGCTGAGAATTTTTGGCTTCCGATCCGCTCACAATCAAATATTGCTGCGCGCGGGTCATGGCGACGTAGAGCAGGTTGAGTTCTTCGCGCTGCAACAAATCCGCTTCGCGCGTGAAGTGGGGGGCGCGCGCTTGGCCGCGTTCTTCTTGCGTGCTGGTGAGGGAAAAATGCGCGGGTGAAATGTCGCCCGGCGCCCAATCCACCAGCGCGCCATAGGCATCCTTGACGGGGGTGACGCTATTGGCATCGATCAGCCACACGATGGGCCGCTCCAGTCCCTTGGCGCCGTGTACGGTGTAGATGTGCACGGCGTTTTCCGCGTCAGCAACGACGCCTTCGTCCGGCGCTTCCTCGTCGCGGCTGCTTCGCAGCACGGCCAATTCATCGATGAATTTGGGCAGGCTCGGATAGCGCCCGCCTTCCAGGGTGAGCGAGAGTTCGAGAAAGCTCAGCAGATTGGCTTCTACCGAATCGGCCAGAGCGGCAGAGGTGGCGCGCCGGTAGCGCGCCAGCACCTCGCCTTGGTGATAGATGCGGTCGAGCAGATCATGCACCGGCAATTGGTCGGCGGTGTATCGCCAACTGCCGAGCAGGGTATGCGCGCGCGTGAGCGTCTCAGATGCGGCGCCGGATGCGACCAGGACATTGAGCCGGCGCCACCACGGCCCTTCACCCGCTTGAGCCAAGGCCAGCAGATCGTGGTCGCTCGCGCTAAACAGCGGCGAGCGCAGCACTTGCGCGAGCTTGAGATCGGCGTAGGGCAGCACCAGGAATTCCAGCAAGGCGCTCAGATCGCGCGCTTCCAGCGTCTCCAGCAGGCCGCCACGGCGCGAGGTCAGGAAAGGAATGCCTGCCTGCTTCAGGGCGTCTTCGTACACACGCAAATGCGTGCGCGTGCGCGTGAGCAGCATGATGTCGCGATACTCGGCGGCGCGGCGCGCGCCTTTTTCGTGTATCGCCCATTGGCCGGCGATGGCTTGGATGCTGCTGGCGATGCGCTCCGCCTCGCGCTGGTGCGCGGATTCCGCGGCATCTGCAAGCGGCGTGGTGAGCGGGTTGCGCAAGCCCAACTGTGCGGCTTCGGCGGCCTCCGGTTTCGTTTCGAGCGGCAGCAGCCATACTTGGCCGGGCAGGCTGGCTTGATGCGCATGATGCGGCTGAAACGATTCGAAGGCGGGCTCCGCTGAAAATAGACGGTTCACCACGTCGAGTATCGGTTGCGCGTTGCGCCACGAGGCATCCTGCGTCAAATGGCGCGCGCCGAAATGCTCGCCGAGCTCCTGTTTGGCGAGATTGAACAGCCGCGCATCCGCGCCGCGAAAGCGGTAGATCGATTGTTTCGGGTCGCCGACGACAAAGACATGCGGTGTGCGCTCAGCACCCACGGCGGCATCGAACCAGCTCTTGAGGATTTGCCACTGCAAGGGATTGGTGTCTTGAAATTCGTCGAGCAGGATATGCCGATAGCGCGCATCCAGCTTGTACTGCATATAGGCGGCGTGGTCGTCTTCGGTGAGCAAGGTGTGGGTGCGGTATTCGATGTCGGTGAAATCGAGCACGCCGCGACCATCTTTCAAGCGCTGATAATGCGCGAGCAGCGCTTCGCCGCAGAGTAGGGCATCGCGATTGAAGCACAAGGCGCGCTGTTCGATCAGGCTTGCCTTGGCTTGGTTTAAACGCGCTGTGAGCCGTTCATTCAGCTTGGCGTACTGTTCTTCGTCTGCTTGCAGCCGCGCTGCGCGCGCCTTGCTGGGTTTGCGCGCATACGGTTCGTTGTCCTTATTAAAGAATGCGCGGCAAATCGTCCTGAAGCGGTGTTGTGGATCGGGCGAGGCCAGTCCCTCGTGAATTGTCGCGGCATAACGGATATCGGTGTCGGTGGCGTTTTTCTCCAACAGCCCAGCGAATTTCTCCAAGGACGCGAGCAGCAATTCGTCCGCGAACAGCGGTTCCACTATCGGATCATCGAACCCAATGCCGAGTTCTTCTTGCAGTTGATCCAGCGCGAATGCCACCGGGTCGGCTTGGCCGCGCACATACGACCACCACTCCGCGCGCTTGGCGATGAAACGTTGCAGCACATTGCGCGTGCTGGTCAGCCCATAGTCGCGGAACAAATTATTCAAGGCGTGCGCGATGGGCGAGTCGGGCGCGTCGAGCAGTTGCTCGGCCAAGCTTTGCCAGGCTTCCTCGATCAAGGGTGAAGTTTGCTCCAGCAGCGTCACGCTACCCGCCGCACCGGCATTGAGCGGCGCGCGCTGCAATAAATCGAGGAACCAGCCGTGAAAGGTGTTGATGGTCAGCGCAGGCCGGCTGGTCAGCGCCAACTCGAACAGCCCGCGCACGCGCGGCAGGGCGCGGGTGATTTCCGCATCGTTCAGCGCGCGCTGGCGCAGAAACGCACGCACCGTTTCCTCTGGCGCAGTAGCCAGTTCGCGCAGCCAATCATTGAGCCGCGCTTGCATCTCCTGCGCCGCCTTGCGCGTATAGGTGATGGCGAGAATTTCCGATGGGCCTGCTCCCGCGATCAGCAGCCGGATAATGCGCGACACCAGAAGCCATGTCTTGCCGCTGCCGGCGCAGGCTTCCACCACCACGCTACGGGTGGGGTCGAGGGCATCGCGTATTAAGGGGGCGATAGGCGTGTTATTCATGTGTTCCAATAATTGCGCCGGCACACGCCTTCCATTTCGCACAGCGCGCAGGCCTCCTCCGCGCCTTGCGCAGGCAGGCCGGCGCCCGCATGAATACCTTCGAAGATGGCCTGCAAGCGCTGCACGACATCCGTCGCAAGTTGGTTAATATCGCCTTCCGGCTGCACGGTTTCCACGGTGTCCTGGTGAAAGCTCAGGTAGGCCGCCTGCGTCACGCGCTCGCCCGCCAACAGCGCATATACCGGCAGTTGCACATCCTCGCCCGGCAGCTTCAACTGCTTGCGCAGATCGCTCTTGGTTTTCATTTTGTAATCGATCACGGTGCAGCCCGCGCCGCCTTCATCCAGCCGGTCGAGTTTGCCTTTGAGGGTTAAGGGTGCGCCGGTGGCCAACGTCATCGTCAGCCGCTCAGCTACTTCGCCACTGTGCCATTGCCAGCCCTGGGCTTCATGTTCGCGCTGCCAGGCCAAATAGGCGGGAATCAGTTTTTCCCACTGCGCCAGCCAAGCGCGGCTCAGGTAATTGATGCGCAGCATGGGGGCGAACACGTGCAGGCTGATTTCGCGCAGCACGGCTTCCCAGTGGGCGTCCGGTTCGTCGCCGAGCGTGGGGTGGCTGTGATGAAATTTATGCAGAATGTGGTGCACGATGCTGCCGAAATCGCGCTTCTCCAAGGTGAGCTGCACTTCGTCCAGCTCATTCAGCTTCAGCACATGGCGCGCGAAATATTGGTAGGGGCAGTTCATCAGGCTGCCATAGGCGCTGGCGGAAATTTCCTGGGGGATGGTCGCGGTATCGAGCCGGGGCGCGGGTTGCGCTTGCATTAAATCGGGTGCGAGGGTGGAGGGTATTCCCAGCAGGGAACGCAGCCGCGTATCGCGCAGATTCACGCCGTAGGCTTGGGTGTGGCAGGTTTCGAGCAATTCGAACAGCGGGCTTAACAGATTAGGCTCGCTTTGTTGGAAGGCTTGCCATGTCGCCAACACCATGCCCGAGCGCGCGAGCAGCCCCGCCGCATCGCCTTGCTCGACCAGCCACGCATCGCGCCAAGTGGGCAAGCCCAGACTCGCGCGTACTGCTTGATTGAAAAACACCGTCGCGGCAGGCGGCGAAGGCAAGTGGCGCGCATCGCAGCCCAAGAGCAGGGTGGCGTCGAAGGCGCGCAAACGCGTTGCCGGCAGATGGGTGAAGACGATAGTGCTATCGATACCCGTATCGAGAAAAGTGGCGCGCTCGAAGCATTGATTCAACCAGTGCCGCCATTCGGCAAAGCGAAAAGTTTCTGACGACGTTTCCAATTCGCGCATCGAGCGCGCGAGCATATCCAGCATTTGTCCACCGGCGAGATCGCGCGCCAGCGGCTCCAGCATGCCGAGCTGCGACAGCGTGCCGGTCAGCAGTTTGAGCCAATCGCGCAAGGGCTGCGCGCGCCGCGTCTGCCAGCCGCTGCGCGCCGTATTGAGTGCTTCGAGTAAGGGGACGCACGCCAAGGCATCGTAGCGGCGCGCCAGATCGAGATAATGCGCCAAGCGCGACACGACGTTGTGTTCGCGGATCAGCAGCTCTAAGGTGGACACCGCTTCGCGCCGCTCTTCGCGCGGCATCTGGCTCAACACCAGCGGCGACTTGAGAAAATCCAGCAGATCCTGGTAATAGAAATCGTCCGCCACCAGATCCAGCCAGCGCATGATGAGGGCGCTGGCGGCGGTGGTGGAAAACGTCCAGCCGGTTTCATCCTTGACGTAAATCGCGTGCCGCTCCAAGAGCGCGCGCAGCCGCCGCGCGGCGAGCCGATCCTGCGCGACGATGGCAATGTCGCGTTTGCCCTCGGTGAGCCACAGCCGTATTTGGGTCGCGGCAGCGAGCGCTTCTTCTTCCAATGATTGCGCGCCGAACAGCTTGAGCTTGTCAATAACAGGACTCACCGGATTCGCCGCACGCAGCGCAAGCGCGCGCTCGAACAGGGCGGGGTGGTTTTCTGCTTCCCGCTCCCCGCTTCCCGCTCCCTGTATTCCCCATGCCGCCCGCAATAGCAAGCCGCCGTCCGATTCGTCTTCAGCAAGCGATGGAGATTCGAACAGCGTGACCGGCGCCCGCTCGGCATACGCTATCAGAAAATCGCGCTCGATCGGTGCGAGATCAGTGAGGCCTAAGCCATACAAGGGCGCGTTCGCGGTCTGTGCAAGCTGGCCGAGCTGCAAGGCATAGGTGCTGGCGGCATCCAGGCGCGCGCCTAAATCATGGCGCAGCGCGTGCCAGAGCTCATGCGCCAGGCGCGCTTCGAATTGCAGCGATGCGCCGGCGGTGGCGGCGTAGGCTGTTTCCAGTTGATGCAAAAAATCGTCGTGGGAATCGGGTAGGCGAACTTGGTTAAGCGTGAGCTCGTCGAACAATTTCAGCAGCTCAGCCGTCAGCGGCCACAACAGCGTGGCATCGCGAAACCATTTGCGTGCGCGCAGCGCGCCATACAACAGGCTTTGACGCTCGCTGTCCGGCACGCTGGGCTGATCGAGCGACGCTTGCTTGGCCAGTTGCGGCAGCGTGGTCAAGACAGGCAGCAGCAGGGTGGGGAGCCCCGCTTCTTGCCCCAGCGCGCGGGCGAGGGCGGGGGCCGCATGCAAGTTGGGCAGCAGCACCGTGACCGCGCTTAAATCCGGCAGGCGCGCCCGTTCGGCCTCAATCAGCGACCGCGCCGCGCCGCGCAGCAGGCCGGTTTCGGATAAGCGGCAGGTGAGGATGGCTGGCATCGCGCCGCAAAGGGATGGCGGTTTAGCGTTCGAGCAGGCCGCGTTTGTCTTTTACCTTGGCCCAGTCATCGGCGTCGGCGGGGCTTTCCTTGCGTTCGATAATGGGCTTCCAGGTTTTGGCCAACTCGGCGTTGAGCGCGGTGAAGGCGCGCTGATCCTCCGGCACGTCGTCCTCGGCGAAAATCGCTTCGACCGGGCACTCGGCCACGCACAGGGTGCAGTCAATGCATTCGTCCGGATCGATCACCAGAAAATTCGGGCCTTCGCGGAAGCAGTCCACCGGGCAGACATCCACGCAATCGGTGTATTTGCATTTGATACAGGATTCGGTAACGACGTAAGTCATGCTGTGTGCCTTTTTAAGGTTGTTTTATTTCGAGAACGGGTGTGGCGCAATTTTAGCCTCGGGCGGGCGCGAACAAAAGCGAATAACGCGAAACTCGCGCAGCGAGCCTAAGTCACTCTCTCCCGTATACGGGAGAGAGCCGGAGAGAGGGAAACGGTCATGGCTAGTTTTATTTTGGCTGTTTTCGCAAACCATGTTGTTAAGCCACCCCACCGAGCGCCATCGCGAGCCACTGCGCGGGTTTCAAGCCACTTGCCGATTCCCGATCCAGCGCGCGGAACCACCCGAGGTACTTCGGCAGGTAACACGTTGCCACGCCGCGGAACCTTCGGATCCAGTTCTTGAGGCGGCTGTGATACGCATTGACGTTCTGCACGTGCCAGGCACCGTCGACGTGGATGCCCGCCGAGAGGTTGATGGCGTGATGCTCGACACCAATATCACGCGCCGCTGCGGACAGCGCCGGGCTGCCGTCGGTGCAAAGGACGGCGTCCTTGGCCAGAACCGGTTTCAACGCAGCGGACAGTGTCCGCATGTCGATGGCCGCGAGGACGCAATCCATGGTGGCGCCAGCACGATCACGGGCCACCAGCACTGGCACCTGCTCGTTCGACATGCCTCGCTTACTGGCTTTGCCACCGCGCTTGCGCGCTTTCCGGCCCAGTCCGCTCCGCTTTCCCTTGAAGGAGAGCAGGAACACCGTTTCGTCTGCCTCGGCGATTCCGCACAAGCTCCGGGCCTGAATGTGCTCTGGCAATGCCAGGAAACGGTGGCGCCACCGATGTGCGGTGCTCACGTGGATGTTCAGGGCCTCGGCCACTTGATGCAGCGTCAGCCCAGCCTGCAATGCCGCCGCCTGATCGAGCCATTTGCCGCGCTTGTGGAGCCGGCTCAATGGCGTGCCGGTCAGGGCGCTGAACGTCTTGTGGCAATCCCGGCAGCGATAGCGCTGCAGCCCGTTGGCGTGGCCGTGGCGAATCGCGCGACAAGCCTTGCAATGCGGGCAGGTGGCCGCAGCAGTAAAACGGCTCTCGACGAGCACCGTCGATGCCGGTTGCGTGTCCAGTGCAGCCAATTCCGTCGCCACGACTTTGCGTTGCGTGGGACTCATCTGCCGCAAGGCGGCGGTGATCCGTTTCAACTCGAATTTCCTCATTTCAGACTCCTGGATGATTCGGCGCACCTGCGCCATGCCACCCAGTATCCGCGCCGGCAGGCTCACCAGGTGAGCCACCAACAGCATTTGCGAAAACAGCCGAAAATAAACTCTCAACATCCCAAACAACATTGAATTTGTAGGGATTTATCCAGAAT
>MEQN01000096.1:6049-12623 GCA_001770235.1 Betaproteobacteria bacterium RBG_16_58_11 | reverse complement strand
AGCACGTTGTAGAACTCGATGGCGCGCGCTTCACGGTGGATTTCGTTAATCGCCAAGCCCATCGCCACGCGCATGAAAAAGGCTTGCGGCAGCTCGATGCGCTGCTCATCAATATGCAGGAAGTAACGGTCATACAAGGTTTGCAGACCGAGGTAGCCAAATTGCAGGTCGCGCGAGGCATCAAGCGCCTTGCCCAGCAAAGTGATATCAAATTGCGCCAGGCGCGGGTCGAGCCGCTCGGCGTCGATACCCTGTTTAATAAAGCGCGGAAAATACTCGGCATAGCGCGCGGCCATGTCGCCTTGCGCCACTTCTTCGCCCAGCACTTCGAGGCGAATGTTATTGAGCAGCAGGCGCGCGGTGACTTGCGAATAGGCCGGCTCTTTTTCGATCAGGGCGCGCGCGGCCAGAATGGCGCACTTGCGCACTTCTTCTATCGGCACGCCGTCATACAGGTCGCGCAGCGTGGCTTCGAGAATCGGCTGGGCGCTAACGGCATCGCCCAAGTCTGCGCATGCATCGCTGATCAAGCCTTGCAGCTTAACCATATCGAGCGGACGGGTGACGCCATTGTCCATCACTTGGAGTGTGTGCTCACCCGTTCCCTGCGCCTGCTTTTGCGCGGCACGCTCCTGCGTGCGACGCTCGCGGTACAGCACATAGGAGCGGGCCACGTCGTGCTCGCCGGAACGCATCAGCGCCAGCTCGACTTGGTCTTGAATCTCTTCAATATGAAAGGTGCCGCCATGCGGCTGGCGCCGGATCAGCGCATTGACCACCGATGAGGTCATGCCATCCACCACCTCGCGGATGCGGGCCGAAGCCGCCGCCTGGCCGCCATTCACCGCGATGAAGGCTTTGGTCATCGCGATCGAAATCTTGGAAGGCTCGAACACCACCACGCTGCCGTTGCGGCGGATGACTTTATGTTCGAGGTATTGAGTTTGGTTGGCGGTGGGCGTGGTGCTAGAAAACGACTGCACCTGGGTGCTGGTTTCGGTGGTGCTGGTGACAATTTGCATCGAATGTATCTCCCCTATTATCGATTTATTCAGCAAAATTACGGGGTTAAAGCCAAACCCGAAAACCACAAGATGTTGTGTTTCTCAGACAGGTTGGAAACTAATTCTAGTAATTTGCTTGAAGTCGCGCAACAAATATTTCATATCTTTTTATGGGGGGATAAAACGCATTCAAACAAGGGGCTTGGGGTGGTCAATTCGGGCCTCGGCATCCGGAATGGGTTAAGATGATCAAAGATAAACCACCAAATCCTTGGCCGCGAATTTACGCGAATTACCGCGAATTTTGTCCGTTGAAACCGGCCAACACTTATGAGTTACCGCAAGATGTGATGCCTGCACCGTTTTAATTAGCGAAAATTCGCGTTAATTCGCGGCTAAATTTTTTAGGTTTAAATAATGAAACAAACCGCCACCCTCCTCATTAGCTGCCCCGACCAAAAAGGCCTGGTGGCCGGCATCGCCGACTTTCTTTTACAGCACGACGCCAACATCCTGCATGCCGACCAGCATCAGGATGCAGAACTGAAGCTCTTTCTGATGCGGGTGGAATGGGATCTGACGGGGTTCGATTTGGATATGGAGGGTTTCGAAGCGGCCTTTAAGCCGATTGCCGCGAGGTTTCAAATGAATTGGCGGCTGGCCTTGTCCAGCTACCGGCCCAAGATGGCGGTGTTCGTGTCGAAATACGACCACTGCCTGGCCGATTTGCTCTATCGCCACCAAGCGAATGAACTGCATTGCGATATTCCCTTGATCATCAGCAACCACGCCGACACGCATTGGCTGGCTGACGCTTACAAAGTACCGTTCCAGCATGTGGCGGTAAGCAAAGACGCCAAACATGAGGCCGAGCACGACCAACTGGCGCTACTGCGCCACCACCATATCGATTTCATCGTGCTGGCGCGCTATATGCAGGTGCTGTCGCCGGAATTCATTCACCACTACCCCAGCCGCATCATCAATATCCACCACTCGTTCCTGCCCGCCTTCCACGGCGCGCGCCCCTACCATCGGGCGTTCGAGCGCGGCGTCAAACTCATCGGCGCCAGCAGCCACTATGTGACCGAGACGCTGGACGACGGCCCGATCATCGAACAAGACGTGGCGCGCATCTCGCACCGCGACCAAATCGAAGACCTGATGCAAAAAGGCGCGGATCTGGAAAAGATCGTGCTGTCGCGCGCCGTGCGCTGGCATATTGAAAACCGGGTGTTGGTGTATGCGAATAAGACGGTGGTGTTTGATTAGACGGTTCAAGCCTCGCTAATACCCGCCCGATACCTCACCCAATCAAAACACGCCCCCGGATCGGTTTTGCGCCCCGGCGCAATATCAGCATGACCTTTTATATCTTGGATCGGATAAGCGGCTCGAATGGCGGCGGTGAGCTGATTCAAGCTTGCGTACTGCGCGTCGGTGAAGGGCGTGGTGTCCGAGCCTTCTAACTCAATCCCAATCGAAAAATCGTTACAGCGTTCGCGCCCACACCAGGTGGATGCGCCCGCATGCCAAGCGCGCTGGGTGCAGGGGACGAATTGAATCAGCTCGCCGTCGCGGCGAATGAAGAAGTGGCTGGAGACTTTAAAATCTTTGATGGTTTCGTAGTAGGGATGTTCGCTCGGGTCGAGCTGGTTGGTGAAGAGCTCGATCACACCCGTCCCTCCGAATTGATCCGGCGGCAGGCTGATGTTGTGGATGACGATCAGCTTGACCGCGCAACCTTCCGGGCGCGCGTCGAAATTGGGCGAGGGGATGTAGCGCGCGCCTTGCAGCAGGCCGTTTTCGTCAATATGCATGGTGCTGCCAGTATAATGCGCGCATTACTAGGGGGATAGATTCATGGTTATTGTGCAATTGATTTTAATGCTGTTTGTCATTCTGATCGCGGCGGAGGTGTTCACCAATGCGTTGGAGCATCTGGGCGAGCGGCTGAAGATTTCGGAAGGCGTGACCGGTTCACTGTTCGCTGCGGTGGGCACGGCGCTGCCGGAGACGATGGTGCCCTTATTGGCGATTTTCGCCGGCACGGCGAATTCACATCTGAATGAGGAGATCGGTGTCGGCGCGATTCTCGGTGCGCCGTTGATGCTCTCCACGCTGTCGCTGTTTCTGATGGCGCTGTCGGTGACGAAGAAACGCGGCTTGCAAGGCCATTTCAACCCGGAGCGCAGCGGCTTCACGCGCGATCTCAATTTTTTCCTGGGTGCATTTTCGCTCTCCGCGGTGGCGCTATTCGTGCCGCACACGGAGCCGATCTATCGTGGCGCACTCGCCACCGGCATGGTGCTGATTTATTTTGTCTACATCATGCTCACCTTGCGTGCCTCCGCCGATTTGGTGAAGGATGGTCATGCCACCGAGGCGCATCAAAAAATGCTGCTGGCGCGTCTTGGCCTGCCGCAAAACATGGCGCTGATTTTGATTCAGCTCACGCTGGGTCTGGTGCTGCTGGTGGCCGGCGCCAAGGGCTTTATCCATGGCATCGAGGAAGTCTCCACGCTGTTTGGCATCTCGGCGCTGTTGTTGTCCTTGATGATCATTCCGATCGCGACGGAGCTGCCGGAGAAGGTGAACAGCATTTTGTGGATACGCCGCCACAAAGATACGCTGGCCTTCGGCAATATCACCGGCGCGATGGTGTTCCAGGGCACGCTGCTACCGGCGATCGGCATTATGTTGACGCCGTGGGCGCCGCAGCGCGAGGTGCTCGCCGGCATCGCCATCACCCTGATCGCGAGCTTTTGGCTGCGCGTGATGCTCGCCCGCGGTCAATTGCGGGTGTGGCATTTGGGGATCAATGGCGTGCTTTATGTCACTTATCTAGTCATTGCCTTGGCTTAAGCAGTTTTGCGGGGTGCGCTGTGCGCACCCCGCTTATTGATTTATATGGGTTTTTTAAAATTTCGCGCCTACTGGCCAGACATGCTTAGCCACGCCCCGTCCTAAAGAACGCCCCTAGACATCCGTTATTGCTCATTACTCGAACAATAACGTCCTATCCAGGAGTGTTCCCATGAGCAAAAACCCCAAACCCGCGCAACTTGAGCTCGACAAGCCGTCGCTGGATGCGCCGTCGATCAAGCGTTCCATCTCCAACCGCCTGGTGTATTCCATCGGCAAAGACCCGATGACCGCGACCGACCGCGATTGGTTCTACAGCGCGGCGGCGGTGGTGCGCGAGCGCCTGATCGAGCGCTGGATGGAAACCATGCGCAGCTATTATCGCGAGGACACGAAGCGCGTGTATTACCTCTCCATGGAATTCCTGATGGGGCGCACGCTGATGAATAGCATGCTCAACATCGGCTGCGATGAGGGCTTTCGCAAAGCGATGAACGACATGGGGCTGGAGCTGGAAAATATTCGCGATATGGAAAACGACGCGGCGCTGGGCAATGGCGGCCTGGGCCGGCTGGCGGCCTGTTTTCTCGATTCGATGGCCACCTTGGGCATCCCCGGCTACGGCTACGGCATCCGCTACGAATACGGCATGTTCAATCAGCGCATCGAGAACGGCCAGCAAGTGGAGCATCCGGATAACTGGCTGCGCTACGGCAATCCGTGGGAATTCCCCCGGCCGGAGGTGTTGTATCAAGTGAAATTTCATGGCCGGGTGGTGAACTATGCCGACGAGAAAGGCCAGGCGCGTTTTCACTGGGTGGATTCGGATGACGTGATGGCGATGGCGCATGACTATCCGATCCCCGGTTACGACACCGATACCGTGAACAATATGCGCTTGTGGGCGGCGAAATCGACGCGCGACTTTGATCTCGGTTATTTCAACGAGGGCAATTACATCCGCGCGGTGGAAGATAAAAACGAGTCGGAGAATCTCTCCAAGGTGCTGTACCCCGACGACACCACCGAGATGGGGCGCGAGTTGCGCTTGAAGCAGCAATATTTCTTCGTTTGCGCCTCGCTGCAGGACATTCTCTATCGTTACGACAAATACCGCGGCAATTACGACGAGCTGCCGGACAAGGTGGCGATCCAGTTGAACGATACCCATCCCTCGATCGCGATTCCCGAGCTGATGCGCATTCTGGTCGATCTGCGCGGCATGGAATGGGAGCATGCGTGGGAGATCACCAAGCACACTTTCGCCTACACCAATCACACCCTGATGCCGGAGGCGCTGGAAACCTGGCCGGTGCCGCTGTTCGAGCGCGTGCTGCCGCGCCATTTGCAGATCATTTATGAGATCAATCACCGCTTCTTGAAGGAAGTGATGCACCGCTATCCAGGCGATCAGGAACTGTGGCGGCGCATGTCGATTATCGACGACACAGGCGCTAAGCGCGTGCGCATGGCGCATTTGGCGATCGTCGGCAGCCACAAAGTGAACGGCGTGGCGGCGATCCATACGCAGCTCATGAAAGAAACGATTTTTGCCGATTTCCATCGTCTATGGCCGGATCAAATCGTCAACATGACCAACGGCATCACGCCGCGGCGCTGGTTGAATCAGGCCAATCCCGGCTTATCCAAGCTCATCACCTCGCGCATTGGCAAGAGTTGGCCCAAGGATTTGGATCAACTCAAGGGCTTGACCGGCTTGGCCGATGACCCGGACTTCCGCGCTGAATTCGCCCAGGTCAAACGCGAGAACAAAGTGCGCTTGGCGAAGATGATCAAGGAGCGGCTGAAAATCGAGGTCAATCCGGATTCGCTGTTCGATGTGCAGATCAAGCGCATTCACGAATACAAGCGGCAGTTACTCAATGTGCTGCATGTGATCACGCTGTATAACCGCATCCGCAATGGTGCCGACAGCGTGCCGCGCGTGGTGATCTTCGCCGGCAAATCGGCGCCCGGCTACCAGATGGCGAAACGCGTCATCAGGCTTATCAACGATGTGGCGGATATCGTGAACAACGACCCCCTGGTGGGCGGCCGTCTCAAGGTGGTGTTCATTCCGAATTACGACGTGTCCACGGCGGAAGACATCGTGCCGGCTGCCGATTTGTCGGAGCAAATTTCCACCGCCGGCACCGAAGCCTCTGGTACCGGCAACATGAAAATGTCGCTCAACGGCGCGCTGACCATTGGCACCATGGATGGCGCAAATGTGGAGATCCACGACGAAGTCGGTGCGGAAAATATTTTCATCTTCGGCATGAACACGGACGAAGTGGCGCAGTTAAACGCCAGCGGCTACAACCCGTGGACCTATTACGACAGCAATCCCGAGTTGAAGCAGGCGCTGGATATGCTCAATAGCGGTTATTTCTCGCCCGAAGATCACGACCGGTTCAAGCCGATCTTTAACGCGCTGACTTATCACGGCGATCACTATATGCTGCTCGCCGATTACGCCTCATACATCGACTGCCAACAACAGGTGGAGAATTTGTATCGAGATAAAGATGCGTGGATGCGCAAGGCGATTTTGAATGTGGCGAATATGGGGAAATTCTCTTCCGACCGCACTATCCGCGAGTATTCAGAGCATATTTGGAATGCGAAAACGGTGGTGAGTAAGCGGGGCAAGGACCGGTAGCGGTGAGCGGTGAGCGGGTCGGGAAGTCCCCACGCTTTTCTCC
>MEQN01000096.1:1562-6002 GCA_001770235.1 Betaproteobacteria bacterium RBG_16_58_11 | reverse complement strand
CCAGCCGATACCGCAGCGCGCGAAACGTAATGCCCAATAATTTCGCCGCCGCAGTTTTATTGTGGCGGGTCCTTTCCAGCGCTTCCAAAATGGCTTCTTTTTCCAAGCGATCCAGATAGTCCTGCAACGGCCATTTGGCTCCGGGTTCATACGCCACCGCACCTTCCGCCGCTTCCGCTGCGTTGAGGTAGAGATCATCGGGGCCGATCGTGTCGCCGCTGCATAGGGCCAGCGCGCGCTCCAGAATGTTTTCCAACTCGCGCACATTGCCGGGGAAGGAATAGGCCTGCAAGGCGGCGACGGCATCCTGCGTAAGCTGCGGCACGGGCGCGCCCGATTGCTTGGCCAGGCGTTCGAGAATGGCTTGCGCGATGAGCGGAATATCCTCGTGCATCTCGCGCAGCGGCGGCATTTTGAGTTCGATCACGTTCAGCCGATAGTACAAATCCTGGCGGAACTTGCCGCTCTCCACCAAGCTCGACAAGCTTTGGTGGGTCGCGCTGATGATGCGCACATCGATGGGATCCTCTTGCGTCGCACCCACTTTGCGCACTTTCTTTTCCTGAATCGTGCGCAATAGTTTCACCTGCATCGACAGCGGCAGGTCGGCGACTTCATCCAAAAACAGCGTGCCGCCATGCGCGGCCTGGAAGAAACCATCGCGGTCGGCATCGGCGCCGGTGAACGCGCCCTTCTTGTAGCCGAAGAATTCGCTCTCCATCAGATTTTCGGGAATCGCGCCGCAGTTCACGGCGATGAAAGGCTGCGCCTGGCGCGCGCTCTTTTCATGGATCAGGCGCGCCGCCAGCTCCTTGCCGCACCCCGATTCGCCGGTGACATACACCGGCGCCTGGCTGCGCGCGAGCTTGTCGATCATGTCGCGCGCCAACTGAATCGCCGGCGAATCGCCGAGCAGGATGTGCTGCGGCGTTTCCTGCCGCGCAGCCTCGGTCACATTCAGCGCCGATTTGACCAAGGCGCGCAGTTGATCGAGCGAGACCGGTTTGGCGATATAGTCGAATGCGCCGGCCTTGAGCGCCGCCACCGCATTGTCGGTGCTGCCATAGGCGGTGATCACCGCGACCGGCAACTCCGGATAATGCTGGCCGATGTGCTGCACCAATTCGAGACCGGTGCCGTCCGGCAGCCGCATATCGGTCAGGCACAAATCATAGTGATTGGTTTTGAGCAACTCGACGGCGGCGGCGACTTTCATCGCGCGCTTGGATTCGAGCCCCATGCGCAGCAGCGTGAGCTCGAGCAGCTCCAAGATATCGGCTTCGTCATCGACAATCAAAACAGTGGGGGCGCTTTGCCCTGCCGTGCGCGCGGATGGTTTCAACTCGTGGCTCCTTTGCCGCTGAGACGGAACTGCCCGCCGGCGGTGGTTTCAATGTAATCCAGCGTCGCGCCGTTGGCTTCCGCGAGCTGGCGCGCGATATACAGTCCCAGCCCGGTGCCGGTGCTCTCGGTGGTGAAAAAGGGCTCGAACAACTGCGCTTGAATGGCGCTGGGCACGCCGGGGCCGTCGTCGATCACGTCCAATTGTATTACATTCTCGGCCTCCGCCCGGCTTGCCGCCAGGCGAATGCTGCCGGGCTGTTGTTGGCAGTGGCGCCAGGCGTTGCCGCATAGATTCCACAGGATTTGATGCAGGTGCAGGCGATCGAAATTGAAGCTCAACGCGGGATCCGCCTCGATGACGAGCGACTCCGGCGCGATGTGCTCCATCTGGGTGAATTCCTGGCGGAAGATGTCGAGAAAGGGCGCCAGCGCAATGGCCTCGGGCTGGCCGCGATCCTTGCGGTTGAGTTGGAGAATGTCCTGCACCATGCGATCGAGGCGGAAGGTGTTGTCGCGAATGATTTCGAGCAGGCGCTTTTGCGTCGCGTCGAACCCTTCCTCTTCTTGCAGCAACTGCGCGGCATGGCCGATGGAGCTCAAGGGATTGCGGATTTCATGCGCGATATTGGCGGTCAGCCGCCCCAGTGCGGCCAGCTTGAGTTGCTGCGCTTGCGCTTGCAGGCGGCTTAAATCTTCCAGAAAGATCACCGCGCCCAAGGCGCGCTTGTCGCCGATGGGGATGATGCGCGCGCGGAACGAGCGGTTGCCGCCCGGCATGCGCAGCGGCAGCACGCTGATATCTCCCGATTCGCGCCACGCAGCGATATGCCGGGCCAAAATGCGGGAATAGTCATCCATCGCCACTTCACCGCGGCGCCCCCTCAGCGGGCCGAGCAAGCGCTCGGCCTGGGTATTGAGCTGACGCACGCGGTTGTCGCCATCCACCACGATCACGCCGTCTTGCATGTCTTGAATCACCAAGCGATTGACCGCATCCAGATTGGCCAGATCGACGCGCTGGCGCTGCGCGATGGCCTCGCTCGCGGTCAGCCGCTTGGCCAATACATAGGCCAGGCCGGCGATGGCGAAATAGGCAATCGACAACAAGCCCGCTTGCAGATAGCCGCCCGCATCGGTTTGCGTGTAGGACAAGTAGGTTTGCTGCAGCAGCACGGCGATGGTGGCGATCGCGGCGTGAAACATGGCCAGCCGCCCGCGCGAGATCAGGCTCGATGCGGCCAGCGTCACCAGAATCAACAAACCCAGGCCGCTGGCGATGCCGCCGCTGCTGTACATCAAGACCGTGATGAGCAGGATATCGGCGATGACTTGCACCGAGAGCTGGAGGTCGAAGCGCGGCCAGCGCGTTTGAATCGTGACGGCGACACCCGCGCAGAACAAGAGATAAAGCACGCTGGCGAGCACATACACATTGGGCGCCAAGGCGCCGAACGGATTGCGCCCGCCCAGGAATAGATGCGCCAGCAGCAAAATGCCGGCCGCGATCATGCGATAGAGATTGAAGTAATGCAGCGAACGCCAATAGGTATTGGCGAGGTGGGCCGGGTATTGCGACAGCCGCTCCGGCTCGCCCGCTTGGGGGGGGCTGAGCGCCGGGCCGGCGTTATGGTTGGTGGAGTTGACGGTGTTCATCGCCGCAGAAATATTCTCCACGACTGAAAATGGCCTCGGTTTGCGGCACGTTCACACCGCAGTGGGCGCAGCGCACCATATTCTCGGCAATGGGCGGCTTGGCGGTGGGCGCCGGCCCTTGCAGATTCCGGAAGTATTTTTTCAGGAGAAGATAAATGATGACGATGCCAACGAGCAGAATCAAAAAGCGCATCGCGGTAGCCTCAGGAGCGGTAATGACGACGCATCATAGCATGGCCAGACGCGCAAAAAGGCGGGGGAAACCCATCAAAGATGAAACGAAAATTGAAAATTGGTCGGGGTGAGAGGATTCGAACCTCCGACTCCTGCGTCCCGAACGCAGTACTCTACCAGGCTGAGCTACACCCCGATTCCAGCTTGTTTAACGCGCGTTATTTAATGATTGCGCGTCACCGAGAAAGTCGCTAATTCTAACAGCGTTTGCTTGTAATTTGAATCCGGCAGGTGCCGGATCGCGGCACAGGCGATATCGACTTCGCGCCGCGCCTGGTCCGCGGCGTATTGCAGCGCGCCGGTGGCGTGAATGGTTTCCAGCACCTGAGTGAAATCATCCAGGCCGCCTTGCTCGACGGCGCTGCGGATCAGCGCGGCTTGAGTCGGCGTGCCGTGTTGCATGGCGTAGAGCAGCGGCAGCGTGGGCTTGCCTTCGGCCAGGTCGTCGCCCAGATTTTTGCCGGTGTCTTCATGGTTGCCGGAATAATCCAGCACATCGTCGATCAATTGGAACGCGGTGCCCAGATGCATGCCGTAATTGGCCATGGCGGCTTCGTCGGCCTCGGACGCCGCGCCCAAAATAGCGCCGAGCCGGGTCGCGGCTTCGAACAGCTTGGCGGTCTTGAAGCGTATCACCTGCAAATAGCGCGCCTCGTCGATATCCGGATCATTGCAGTTGAGCAGTTGCAGCACCTCGCCCTCGGCGATGGTGTTGGTGGCGTCGGCCAGCACTTGCATGACGCGCATCTGGTTCACGCCCACCATCATTTGAAACGCGCGCGAATACAGAAAATCGCCCACCAGCACGCTGGCGGCGTTGCCGAACAGGGCATTGGCGGTTTGCCGCCCGCGCCGCAAATTGGATTCATCCACCACGTCGTCATGCAGCAGCGTGGCGGTGTGGATGAATTCCACCACTGCCGCCAACTCATAATGATGCTCGCCGCGATAACCGAAAGCCCCGGCCGAGAGCAGCACCAGGGCCGGGCGCAAACGCTTGCCGCCACTGCCGATGATGTATTCCGACACTTGGCGGATCAAGACCACTTCGGAGTGCAGCCGCGCCCGAATCACCGCATCCACGCGCCGCATATCCCCTTCAATCACCCCGCGAATTTGTTCCAGTTCCACGAATATTGCCCTTAATTCAAGACCGGTAATGGTAGGTAGCCCTGGCAGTCCGGTCAAGGCAAACCGTCCGCGCCGAAG
>MEQN01000096.1:0-1358 GCA_001770235.1 Betaproteobacteria bacterium RBG_16_58_11 | reverse complement strand
CCTGATCCGTTTATCCTCCCCCAAACGCCGATCCTCACCCTCACGCAAAAGAATGACGCCTGGGATGCCCGCATCGGCAAGGGCCGGAGCATGCACGATCCAATACCGAGGGTGCGTTTGACGCATGCCCCCTACACCCGTCTTATCGATTTACCACAACAGGGCTACGCCCACATTCGCTTTTAGCTGAGGAGGAAATCACCATGGAACTGCAAGGTACTTTGCAAATGACCGCCGGCGGGATCACACTCGACAACTACATGCTGCTGCTGCTCGCGGTGATGGTCATCGCCGGCATTCTGGGCGGCTTGGCGAATTACTTCATGAGCGGCAAGGGCGGCGGCTCCGCGGGCAAGGAAATGATCAAATACGCCTTGCTGGGCATCGTCGCCGCGCTCACCGTGCCGCTGTTTCTGAATATGATATCGAGCGATCTGCTCGCGGTGGCCAAATCGCGGCCGATTGATCTGTTCGTGTTCGCCGGGTTCTGTTTGCTGTTCGTGCTATTCTCGCGCCGTTTTGTGGAAAGCGCGGCAGAAAAACTGATGCAGCAACTCGGCCAATTGCGCCGCCCGGATTAAGCCGCGCAATCATTAAAGAGGAGGGGATATGGGAAACGCCGCTACCAATACCGCGCTGTTCGATGGCTATATGCTGATGATCCTCGGCATCATGATGTCCATGGGCCTGCTCGCCGGCATCGCCAACTTTTTCTTGAGCGGCCCCGAGGGCAAAACCCCGGCGCGCGAACTCGTCAAATTCATCGTGCTGGGCATTGTCGCCGCGCTCACTGTGCCCTTGTTCCTCAACATGACATCGAGCAATCTGCTCGAATTCGGGCGCACCCGGCCCAACGCGCTGTTCGTATTCGCCGGTTTTTGCCTGATCTATGTGCTGCTGTCGCGCCGCATCTTCGAGCGCATTGCGCATAAGTTGATGCAATTGGGGCAGCAGCAGCCCGAGGGCCCCGCGCTCAGCACGCCACGCTCCCCCGAGGATTTCTTCCGCGCCGGCCTCTCCGGCACCGACCTCGAAATCATGCGCGCGGTATCGCAGGGCGGTTCGGTGTATGAAAATCTCTCCGGGCTGGCGAGCGAAATCATTCCTTCCAAGGAATTCGTGAACGACCGGCTGGTGCTGCTGCGGCAATTGGGGCTGCTGGAGTTGCGCGCCAACGAGAAGAATATTCTGCACATGTGCTTGTCGCCGGCCGGCTCGCAGTTGTTGTCCGAAGTCAGCAACGGCGGCCACGCTTAGCCCAATCCCCGCAGAGCATGGAAACCTTGAAAAACGATCTGGAGCATCAACTCCACGCCGCGCAACTGGGCGAGACGCCAAGCGAGGTCTTCATGAAGCAG
>MEQN01000095.1:6250-6467 GCA_001770235.1 Betaproteobacteria bacterium RBG_16_58_11 | reverse complement strand
AACCTTCTTAGCCGCGAATTAACGCGGATTTTCGCAGATTAAAAGCCACCGAGGGTGCGAAATGTTAGTGCTGGGCAGAATAACAGTCACAGAAATAATTGGCGGAAATTCGCGTTAATTCGCGGCTAACGTGTTTTAGCTATTCCCAACACCAACATCAGCAACTCATCCCACACATCGCCTGGCTTCAGGCCTTTGCTCATTCTATCAATTTCCG
>MEQN01000095.1:0-6085 GCA_001770235.1 Betaproteobacteria bacterium RBG_16_58_11 | reverse complement strand
ACGCCCAGGATCGGGATCGGCTTCACGCCCTCGCCGCGCAGGCCGTCCAGGATGCGCGCGGCGCGCGCGGCATCGCCATTGAGCATGGCGTCGCCCAATTGGAATACGTCGAAGCGGGAGACGTTCAACACCGCTTCGCTCACCTCGTCAAAGGTGAGTGCGCGTGCGGGATAAAGCAGGCCGAGTTTTTGGATTTCTTGGTGGGCGGCGAGCAGATTGCCTTCTACCGACTCGGCGAGGAAGGCGAAGGTTTCGCGGTCTGCGCTCTGGTTCTGTACTGCAAGACGACGCGCAATCCATTCCGGCAAGGCATCGAGGTCGACCGGATACACGTCGATCACCACCCCGGCTTGGCTCAAGGCGCTGAACCAGGCGCTGTCTTTGGTGCGCTTGTCGAGCTTGGGCAGCAAAACCAGGCTCACGGTATCGGGCGGTAGATCGGCACAGAACGCTTCTAATGCGGCCGCGCCTTCATTGCCCGGCTTACCCGTGGGGATGCGGATTTCTAGCACGCGCAAGCTGGCAAATAAGGACAAGCTGGCACTCGCCGCTTGTAGTTGATTCCAGTGGAAGCCGGTTTCCACCGTGAGCACTTCACGCTCCAGATAACCTTGTTCCTTGGCGCGGGCGCGGATCGCATCCGCCGCCTCTAATGCCAACAGCGGCTCATCGCCGGTGACAACGTAGAGCGGCTTTAGACTAGCCTGGAGGTGTGCGGAAAGTTTGTCGGGGCGGAGTAACAATCTGTTGTGTGTTACTTAGTTGAGAAGATGTTCTCTGCGTGTTGAAGCAGCGCCGTTGTTGACCTTCGGGGCCCCTGCGAGCCGCCGAGTAGCACAGCCATGCCGGGGGGTGTCGGCGAGCATCTGTTCGAGCAAGGCTTCGCGTAGCGAAACGTGCGAGTTGCGCAGCCGCCCGGCATGGCGAGCAACGCAGGGGACTCCCGCAGGGAGCGGCGACCGGGGTGTCCTTCTTTTTGGTTAGCTTTTTCTTGGACAAGCAAGAAAAAGTAACTGCCTCGCCGTGGCATAAACGGCCCAAAATCATCGCGCGTAGCGCACAAAACAAGCGCAGTCATGTTTGAGTCAATTAGCAGCGCTGCGAATCACGCTGACTCTGCGAATGATTTGCTGCACCGCATCGGTTTGCATGTCGCGGTAGAGCAGCGCTTCTTCGGATTCTTTCGCCAGCGTTTCGCTGTCATTGAAGGTAATGTCGCGCCGCAGTTCGATTTGCTGCGTGGGAAGCAGCGCGCGTCCTTTCTGGTCAATCACCTTGAAGCTCACGCGGTAGAGCAGGCGAAACTCGCTCACGCGCCCGGCCCGATTCAGCGACAGAATGCGCTTTTCGCGTTCTTCGCCCAGCACTTGCAGTGTGGCCTGGGCATCTTGCGCGCGCTCGGTGACCTTGGTGGCGGTGGGGCGCACCGCACGCTCCAGATCCACGGCGATGTCTTGCCCGCCTTCGATATACAGGCTTTCGAATGGAAGCGCGGCGCTGCCGCGCAACTCGAAGCCGCAGGCGGCGAGATTTAGCATAAACATCAAAACCAACACCCACCGGATAACCATCAATCGTCCTTTTCGCCCTTATTCCCCGAATTAAACTCTACCAGTTTAACCCATTCAATTTCGCCATCGACGCAAAAATCCTGCATGAACTCTTGCGCGAAAAGATTGGTCACCTTCGCATATTGCTTTAGAAAGCCTTCGTTCTTTTCCTTGGCGCGATGTCCGATGGGTTCGATCAGCCGCGTATACAGCGTTTCGTCTCCAGAAATGAACGCCCAAAAGCGTTGTCCGCACAACTTTCGATAGTTGTCCTTGTTGGGCTGGCTGTCCTGCCCATAGCAGCAGCCGTTGACCGCCTGCACATGCAATTTGCTGTTTCCGGTATGGAGGACTTTCCGCGCCTTCGCAAAATTGTCCTGCATTTTCTTGATCTGGCTGCTATTGCCCCAATTGGGGCCAGACTTGATAGACAATAGATAGCGGATGCCATCCCGATCGAATTCCAGATCGACTCCCTCAGACGAGGATTTTTTGCCGCCAAATATTTGGCCATTAATATAGATGGCCAACTCTTCCAGAAAATCGCCGAATATCGTTTCCTCTTGTGACGAGAGGTGGGCATCCAGCAAAGTTTTAACCAAATCGCTCGCGGTGAGCAGGTTTTTGGCTTTAAACAGATAAGGGTTTTTCCGCTTGAGAACCGTCTTTAGCTTAAGTTTTTGCAGGCTGGCCAAACGCTTTGCATGAAAGCTTGCGATCCCTTCTTCGGCGAAGCCGTTGAGCGCCTTCCAATCAAGTAGAGACGACATACTTCTCTCGTTTTTGCAGCAAGGCCATTTGCCGCTCGCCCTCGACCAAGTCAGCGTAAGCCCGGCTCACATATTCTTCCTGAATATCGATGCCGACAGCGTGACGTTGCATGCGCTTAGCGACGCGCAACGTGGTCGCCGAGCCCATGAAGGGATCGAGCACGGTATCGCCCGGCTCGGTGAAAAGCTTGATAAACCATTCGGGCAAGGCTTCGGGAAAGGCCGCGCTGTGATCCCGGTTTGAACATTCGGTCGCCATGTGCAGCACATTCGTGGGAAAAGCCTTGTCGCGCGTGAGCCAATTGGCGATTTTTTTTCCGAAACCGCTGCCCACGCGCGATTCGTCGCGCACCTTGTCCGTGTCGCTTAAATTACGCAAGCGGCTCTTGGCCCAATCGCCCATCTCAACCATGACCGCTTCCTGGTACATGTTGAACTTGCGCTGTTTGTTGAACTGGAGCAAGCGCTCCCAAGAATCCCGGAAGCGGTTAGGCCATTTCCCAGGGTAGCAATTTTTCTTGTGCCACATGAATTCTTCTGTCCAGAGCCAGCCTTGTTTGCGCATTTCCAAAATCAACTCCAACACATAGGTATGGCGCTCGCCGTTGACCACGCGCTCCTTGATGTTGAGGATGAAGGTGCCGGTCGGTTTCAGCACGCGCAGCAGTTCGGCGGAGAGCGGCAGAAACCATTCCACATACAAGTCAGGAGAAATCCCGCCATAAATATGCTTTCTTTGATCGGCATAGGGCGGAGAGGTCACGATCAGATCGACCGAGTTATCCGGCAGATTTTTCAACTCCGTTGCCGCATCGCCATGCAGCAAGGTGATGTGTGGCTGGGCAGGATATTTCATCTCGCTATCCTGCCACGATGTTGACCAGGCGGCCAGGGACGACCACGATTTTTTTAATCATTAGGCCCTCGATAAATTTCTGCACATTGGGGCTGGTGCGCGCCATTTCTTCAATTGCGTCTTTGGTCGCACTCTTGGGCACGCGGATTTGGCCGCGCAATTTACCGTTAACCTGCACCACCAGCTCGATTTCATCTTGCTCCAGCGCTGCTGCATCCACTGCCGGCCAGCTTGCATCCAACAACACCGCGCCCGGCTTCAGCTCGGCCCATAGGGCATGGCTGATATGCGGCACGATGGGCGAGAGCATGAGGGGGGCGAGCTCCAACGCCTCTTGCACCACGGCGCGCACCGGGGCGGAATCGTCGTTGAGTTTGCCCAGGGCGTTCAGCAACTCCATGTTGGATGCGATGACGGTGTTGAAAATCTTGCGCCGGGCGTAATCATCAGTGACTTTTTGCAGGGTCGCGTGGGTTTGAAAGCGGATGGCTTTTAGCTCCGCCGACAACTCGCCGCCCTTGTAGGTCGCGACCACGCCTTTTTCCACATGGGCGTGCACAGCCTTCCATAGGCGATTGAGGAAGCGGGACGCGCCTTCGACGCCCGCATCCGACCACTCCAAAGTGTTTTCCGGCGGGGCGGCGAACATCATGAATAGGCGTGCAGTATCCGCGCCATATTGCTCGATCAAGCCTTGCGGATCGACGCCATTCTTTTTCGATTTGGACATGGTGCCGATGCCGCCGTATTCCACCGGCTGGCCGTCGGCGCGGCTTTTCACCGACAAGATCGTGCCCTTGTCGTCGCGTGTCAGCTCCACTTCGTCCGGCGCGAAATAGGTAATGCCGCTTTTATCGCCCTTGCGGAAGAAGATGTGGTTCAGCACCATGCCTTGGGTGAGCAGGTTGGCGAAGGGCTCGGAGGTTTTAGTGAGACCCAGATCGCGCATCACTTTGGTCCAGAAGCGCGAGTACAGCAAATGCAAAATCGCATGCTCGATGCCGCCGATGTATTGATCGGCCGGCATCCAATACGACGCGCGCTCGTCCACCATCTTGTCAGCACCCGGCGAACAGTAGCGCAGAAAATACCAGGATGAATCAACGAAGGTGTCCATGGTGTCAGTCTCGCGCCGCGCGGCTTTGCCGCATTTTGGGCAGGTGCAATTTAAAAACGCCGCGCACTTATTCAGCGGATTGCCGGAGCCATCGGGGATCAGGTCTTCCGGCAGCCGCACCGGTAGCTGGTCGTCCGGCACCGGCACGGAGCCGCAGGTTTCGCAGTGGATGATGGGGATGGGGGTGCCCCAGTAGCGTTGACGCGAAATGCCCCAATCGCGCAAGCGCCAAGTGATCTTTTTCTCGCCCAGGCTTTTGGCGGAGAGATCGGCGGCGATGGCGTCGACGGCTTGGTCGAAATCGAGACCATCGTAGTTGCCGGAATTGATGCATCGGCCGACTTGGGGAGCAGGAAGCGGTAAGCGGTGAGCGGGAACTTCCTTGTCCTGCTCCCTGCTCCCTGCTTCCCGCTCACTCGACGCAATTACCGCTTTGATCGCCAAGCCGTATTTATTTGCAAACTCAAAATCCCGCTCATCGTGCGCCGGCACCGCCATTACTGCGCCTTCGCCATAGCCCATCAGCACATAGTTCGCGACCCACAGCGGAAGCGATTCACCGGTAAGCGGGTGCGTCACGCTTAAGCCGGTCGCCATGCCTTTCTTTTCCTGCGTGGCCAGCTCGGCTTCGGTCACGCCGCCTTTTTTGCATTCCTCGATGAAGGCCGCGAGGTCTGGATTGGTTTGCGCCGCATGCGTCGCCAGCGGATGCTCCGCCGCTACGGCCACGTAAGTCGCCCCCATCAAGGTATCGGCACGGGTGGTGAACACCCACAGCGTGCCGCCGCCTTTGTCTGCGGTTGCCCTCTCCTCTAGTCCTCTCCCGCTAGCGGGAGAGGAGGACGTGGGCTCGCTGCGCGAGGGAAGTTCATACGGGAAGCCGACCCGTACCCCGAAGCTCTTGCCTATCCAGTTTTTCTGCATCAGCTTCACTTGCTCGGGCCAGCCGGAAAGTTTGTCCAGCTCGCTCAATAATTCGTCGGCGTATTGCGTGATCGACATGTAGTACATGGGGATCTCGCGCTTCTCCACCACCGCGCCGGTGCGCCAGCCGCGGCCGTCGATCACTTGCTCGTTGGCGAGCACGGTTTGATCCACCGGGTCCCAATTCACGGTGCCGGTTTTTTGATACACAATGCCGCGCTCCAGCATGCGCAGAAACAGCCATTGATTCCAGCGATAGTATTCCGGGGTGCAGGTCGCGACTTCGCGCGACCAATCGATGGCGAAGCCCAGGCTCTTGAGCTGCTTCTTCATGTAGGCGATGTTGTCGTAGGTCCACTTGGCGGGCGCGACATTGGAGGCCATGGCCGCGTTCTCCGCCGGCAAACCGAATGCATCCCAGCCCATGGGCTGCATCACGTTGTAGCCCTTCATTTGGTGAAAGCGCGTCAGCACGTCGCCGATGGTGTAATTGCGCACGTGGCCCATGTGCAGCTTGCCCGAAGGGTAGGGGAACATGGATAGGCAGTAGTACTTGGGCTTGGCGGCGTCCTCGGTCGCGGCGAAGGCGCCGCGCGCCTCCCACAAGGCTTGCGCTTGAGCTTCGACCTCGCGTGGTGAATAATGGGCTTGCATCTGAAATCCCTTACAAATCAAGCCCGCGATTATACCTTCTAACCCCTGCCCAAGAAATGAACGCCGTGATTGAAAACCTGGAAAAAATGCTCGCGGCAGGCCGTGACAACGCTTTGCTGCGCTTCAGCCTCGGCAATGAATATTCAAAACTGGGACAGTTCGAGCAGGCCGCCGTGCATTTGCAGCAAGCGGTCGCGCATGACCCGAATTACTC
>MEQN01000094.1:13035-15635 GCA_001770235.1 Betaproteobacteria bacterium RBG_16_58_11 | reverse complement strand
GTTGAGGCGTTGCAACAGGCGTTGCGCTTGCGGCCGGACTACGGCGATGCGCATTACAACTTGGCCAATGTGATTAGGCGCCAAGGGCTGACGGAGTCCGCAGTTCAGCATTACCAGGAGGCGCTGCGATTGAATCCAAAAGACGCAGAGGTATACAACAACCTGGCGACAGCATTGAGTGATCTGGGCAGACAGGACGAAGCGATGGAGGCTTGCCGTCAGTTGCTGGTGCTGAAACCGGATATGGCGGAGGCACATCAGAATATGGGTAATTTCATGTTGGCCCAAGGCTGCCCCGAACAAGCGATAGCGCTTTACGACCGCGCTTTGGAATTGCGCCCGGATTATGCTACCGCAGGCCGTTACCTGCTCGCTGCGGTGTTGTATCTTCCTGACCAATCTCCCGAATGGTTGTTTGCCATCCATAAGCAATTCGGCGATCGCTATCAAGGCGTGCATGCGCCTGCCGGCATGGCGCCTGCCAAGCACCCGCGCCATGATCGAATCCGCATTGGCTATGTTTCATCCGATTTTCGTAATCACCCCGTGGCGCGCAATGTGTCGCCACTGATCGAGGCGCATGATCGGAGCAAATTCGAGATTTATCTTTATTCCCACCTGGAAAAATCCGACGACCTCACGCAATGGTTCAAGGGCGCATGCCATGGCTGGCGTTCGATAATCGATTTGACGGATGAACAAGCCGCGGCGCTGATACGGCAGGATGAGATCGATGTTTTGGTGTTCTTGGCGGGGCGCTTCGACGAGAACCGGCCGCAGATCGCGGCGTATCGGGCCGCCCCGGTGCAGGTGAGTTGGCACGACCCGGCCACGAGCGGCTTGGATGAGATGGATTACCTCATCACGGACTACCAATTGAGCCCGCGTTCGACGAGCGAGAAATTTACCGAGCGGCTATTCCATATACCGACCTATTACCTGCATGTGCCGCTGACCGGTGTGCCGGAAATTGCGCCCTTGCCGGCGAAACAAAAGGGGGTGATGACCTTCGGTAGTTTCAATAACCCGGCCAAGATCAATGAGCGTGTGGTGGCGCTGTGGTCGGAGGTGATGCGGGCGGTGCCGAATTCGCGTTTGATGCTCAAATACCGGGCGGTATTTGGCCTCCCCAGGGTGAGGGAGCATTACCTCAAGCTTTTCCAGGCGGGCGGCATTTCCGAAGACCGGCTCATTTTTGTGGGCGATTCTGAATCCAACACGCAACTGCTTAACCGCTACGCCGAGATTGATATCGCGCTTGATTCGTTTCCATTCACCGGCTCTACCACCACGTTTGAAGCGCTGTGGATGGGTGTGCCGGTCATTACATTATTGGGCGATCATATGGTGGCGCGTTGGAGCGGAGCGATGTTGAAGAAGCTGCGACTGGACGAACTGATCGCCAATAGCGAAGCCGAATATGTGGCGATCGCCCAAGGCTTGGCGCAAAACCTGGATCACCTTGCGTCGCTGCGCGCCGGCCTGCGTGAGCGCGTGGCTAGGTCGCCCTTGTGCGATGAGAAGCGGCGCGCGTACCAACTCGAAAGAGCTTTTCGTTGGATGTGGGCGAAATGGTGTGCGGAGCATGCCTGAATGACCTGCGCCAGGAACCAGCTCAGTTCAAGTTACGCGAGCCGAGGGATATGCGCATTACGGGGATTAAGCCAGGCCAGTGAGGCGATCAAATCCAGGATTTTATATGCTGCAGCCAGGGTAGTGCGACGGCAGCAACTTTGGCGCTGGATGGAGGGCGTAACGCAATCTCCCTGGTTCCCCGGGTTTCATATCTATCGGCAGGATAGGGCGGGTGGATGGGGCGCGGCGTTGGCGAGGTTATCAAAGGGCTTTCACTCAATGTAATGCAATGGATTTTTGTGGATTATTGACATCTGATCATTACTGTAATACTGTATTTCCGTAATACATGGGGTGATTGAGGTGAAAATATGCTGGCTTCCAAAGTAACAGGAAAATTTCAAACGACTATTCCTGCTGATATCCGTAAAAATCTCGGCATAAAGCAAGGCGATTTGGTCGCTTTCGAGATCGAGGATGGCAAGGTGGTATTACGCCGTGTTTCACCAGTCGATATTGAATATGTCCGTTCGCTTGCGGGCACGTTAAGCGAGTGGGGCTCCCAAAACGACGACACGGCCTATCGTGATTTATAAGCCCTTTGAGGTTGTCGTAGTGCCATTCCCGTTTACTGATTCGGCAAATCAAAAACGCCGTCCGGCACTGGTTTTATCAAATTGGGATTCGTTTGGCGCCCGCATCGGGCACAGCGTCATGGCTATGATTACCAGCGCTGAAAATGCTTCATGGCCGCTGGATGTCCCGATTGAAGATTTGACGCACGCTGCTTTGCCCGCGCCCTCCGTGGTGAGGATGAAATTGTTTACGCTGGATCATCGATTCATCATTCAAAAATGTGGCGCACTTTCTCCAAGCGATAAGGCGGCGGTTCAAAGTGCGCTACAGAGTTTGTTTCTAGCTTAATCGCCCTATGACATGGGCCACCGTTGGATGTGGACGAAGTGGCGTGCGGAGCATGCGGCAGAGTAGTTCCGCGAGAGAGAAGTTACGCTGCGCTGCGTGGA
>MEQN01000094.1:0-12945 GCA_001770235.1 Betaproteobacteria bacterium RBG_16_58_11 | reverse complement strand
TGAGATGACCCCTATTAGATGCTGTGTTATGATGTAATACATTGTATTCAATGTCGAGGAGCGCCTTATGAGCATTACAAGTGTGCGTATTCAAGCTGAGTTGGAGAATGGACTGGATGCGCTTGCGTCAAAATTGCAGCGCAGCAAGAGTTGGGTGATTAATCAAGCCATTCGCGAATTCATCGAGAAGCAAGAACTGGAACAGCAGCGCTGGCAAGAAACCTTGGAGGCTTTGACTTCGGTCAAGCAAGGGAAAGTGGTTTCCGGCGAAGCGGTTCATGCATGGCTGGGAAGTTGGGGCAGCGCGGAGGAATTGCCCCTGCCCAAGGCCGGTGAATGAGGCTGGTTTATTCGGCGGACGCCGTCACCGATTTAATTCGTTTGCGTGATTTCATAGCAGAACATGATCCCAGTGTTGCGGCGAGAGTGGCTGGCGATTTGATTGAGCATATAGAGAACCTGCGCTTGTTTCCAAAAATCGGCAGGCCTATCGAAGCGGCGCCGGACCCCGAAATCATTCGCGAAATGGTGTTTGGAAAGTGCGTGGTTCGTTATGCAGCCCACCAGGAAGTGGTTGCCGTGTTGCGAATTTGGCATCACTTTGAGAAGCGTGATCCGTATTGATAACCTCCATGAACGCTCGATCGCACATGCGAGGTGGTCAGTCAACGATCCTCGCGCGTGTGCCAGAGCCGCAACACGTGCAGCGTGGATTCCCTGATCTCGTAGCGTATTTCATAGTTTCCGGCGAGGATGCGGCGTACCTCGCGCGGGTCGAACTCTTCAAGTCTTTCACCGATGCGCGGATGTTCCAGAAGGCGGGCTGGCGCCGCAGTCAGCGATTGCACCGTACGCGCTGCGGCCTGCCCGTTCACCGGCGCCAAGAATGCATAGAGCCGCGCCAGATCGGATAGCGCACGGCCGGTCCATTTCAACGCCATCAGCGTGGAACCGGCAGCGGTGTGCCGGTATCGAGGCTATCGGCCCAAGCTTGCACCGCTTGGTGATCTATCACGCGACCGGCATCGACGTCCGCCAGGGCTTCCAGCGTCAGGCGCCGACGTTCTTCCTCTTGCTCAATCCAGGCGGTCAGCGCTTGTTTCACAATCCAGCCGCGCGAGCGCTCCAAGCGTATGGCCATCTGGTCAACTTTTTCCGCAAGTGATAGCGGCACATGCGCGGTAAGTACTTTTGTGTTCATGGGAAAGCCCCCTTAATATTTAATCAATGTTAATCATATTGATTGAATCAGATTTGATCAAGGGGTTATTTTGCTTCAAGGGGGTGACGTGACTGAATTTGCCAGACTTCTTTAGAATTATGAAGCTGAATAACCAAGACTGCGTATTGGGTTTGAGCGATGCATCGCGCGCATGCCGGTTGCTGTTTTGCCATGTCCGCGCAGGCGCGGGAGGGAAATCCAGATATCTATATCAGGGGCGACAGCGCTTCAAAACAGCAGTTGGTACCGGCTCCCCGCGCCCATGCCCAAGCGCTGCAAAAAATTTCCCTTGCTCAAGGTGTTGAGTGCGTACTGGATGCTGCGGCGCGGCAAGCCTGTGGCGACTTCGATCTCGCCGACTTTTAATCGCTTCTGCGGGTTGGATTTGAAGCATTCCAATACCCGCAGCGCGGTCTCGGGCAGCCGCCGCAAGTCGGCATAGTGTTTGCGATAAATGTCGATATCCGCCAGCGCCAGTTGGGCCATTTTTAGATAGAACAGAAAAAGTGGTTCGTATCGATAGCGGGCCGGGTCCGGTTGAAATTTTCCGTCCGAGCATTGATGTAGTGCGGCGTAGTATTGCGTTTTGTGTTGTTCGATGTGCCGGTCGATGGCAATAAATCGCGCCACATCCGTCAGGCATTTGTCGTTGGATTGCAGTAGCGCCAGAAGGAAAAGCGCCCGGCCCAGCCGGCCATTCCCATCCTGAAAAGGATGGATGGCGAGGAACCGAAAGGTAAACTCCACGGCGACCAGCAGCGGCCAGTGATATTCAAGCTGCGCACCGTTGTACCATTCGACCAAATCGCGCATGGCTGTCTCGGTGATTACGCCGGGTGCGCTGGGTTCCAACACAATTCGCTGTTCCCCCGTATCGTGCTGGGTTGCGATGACCCGGTTGGTGACGGTTTTGTACTGTCCGGCGTAATGCGAAGCGGGGGGGTAATGACGCAACAATTCGTGGTGCAAGCCGCGAATCACAGTTTCGGTCAAAGGCTGAAGTTCCTTGGCCTGGAGGTATATCGTGGCCAAGACATCTCGACAACCCACCACTTCCTCGATGCTCCGTTCCCGTTCTTTTGAAAGCTTGTCGAGAATGAATTCCTTTTTGGATTCGAAGCTGGTGGTTTTGCCGTCCTGAGACAAGGTGGTATCTACCCACTCGATCTCAACATCGGTGAGCACCGCATTCTCGATGCGGGTCGAAGCGCCCACGTTGCTGATCAGCGCGCATTTGTTCAGGTAGCGCCGCTCTTCGGGGGCAACGGATTCCAGTTGATGGCAAAGACCTATCAGACGATCCTGCAAATCTTTCAGGGCGCGTTCGATCTTGGGCGATGGTTGGCAGGAAATCATATATATGGTTTTGAATGAATAGCTTACGAATTATTCGCGAATGCGCAACAATGCGCAACAAAATATACAAATATATTGCGCAATTTTGCGCGATAGTAAGCTAAGTGCTGCCGTGGCCGGGTACGACAGTCGGTAAACGGATGCAGGCCTTTACTTTGATATCTCTTGATCGCTAACCCTGCTCGCCGGCCCTGAACGGGTTACAAATCGTCAACTGCCCTTCAATGATCTGGCCGTGTTGCATGTCTTCTGAATAAAGCGTCGAGCAGCCAGATAACAAGGCCGCAGCGACAATCAGCGCATCGTATAGGGAAAGGCCATAGCGCTCGGCTACTAAAAGACCGCGCTCATGCGTTTCGATCGACATGGGTTCTACAATGCTCACGGCTCGTACCTGATCCAGCACTTCGCGGATTTCAGGCCATGACATCCCCAGCTTGCGCGAAGCGACAGCGGCAAACTCGTTAAGTACCTGCACGCTAATTATGCCGCCCTCGGCGAGCAGTTCTTCCGCGCGATCTGCCTTCGCTTGGTCAGCCGACAGTAGATAGAGCGCGATGTTTGTGTCAAAAAAACGTTTATCGCCGCTCATTGGCCTCGATCCGGTCGAACTTGAAATCGGCAGGTAGCCGCCCGCGGTATTTTCGTAATCGCGCCAGTAAATCGCGAGCACCAGGTGCCTTTTCTATGGAGAAAACACGGGCCCCGGCAACGTGAATTTCGATGTTGTCCCCCGGCTTGAGATCAAGCGCCTGGACCACTGCTGCCGGGAGGCGTACTGCCAGGCTGTTACCCCATTTGGCTACTTGCATGATGTCACCTTTAGGATATACAAAACAATATGTATATCCTACACACGTTTTCCTGGCATGCCAAGTGAAAAAACAATGGCGCAGGGTGTTGGCGCGCCTGAAACCGTTTTTCAGTAGCGGCATGAGACGATCTTTGTGCATGGGATAATATGCTGGGATGGGTAAAGAGTGAGGAGCCTATGATGCTGGATCGTTTAATTGTCGAATTCGATAAAGGCTTGCGCACGTTGTTCGCACCCGCGCCAAGCAATCGCGCGCTGCCGGGCAAGGCGCTGCCGCAACCGGAATTAAGTGAATCGGAAAAGCGCTTGGCTGCCGGCCTGATGCGGGTGAACCACAGCGGCGAAATATGCGCCCAGGCGCTGTATCAAGGCCAGGCGCTCACGGCACGGAATCCGGCGGCGAAGGCGGCGCTAACGCTGGCGGCGCAGGAGGAAACCGAGCACCTGAGTTGGTGCGAAACGCGCATTCGCGAATTGGGTTCGCATACGAGCTATCTCAATCCGCTCTTGTATACCGGCTCGCTGGCGATCGGTGCGTTCGCGGGCGTGTTGGGCGATAAATGGAACCTGGGCTTTTTGGCGGAGACCGAACATCAGGTGGAAGCGCATCTCGCGCGGCATCTTGAGCGCTTGCCGGCGCAGGATGCCAAGAGCCGGGCCATCGTCGAGCAAATGAAGCAGGACGAGGCGCGCCACGCGACCACGGCATTGGAGCATGGCGGCGCTGCGTTGCCGCTGCCGGTTAAACTCGGAATGCAGCTGAGCTCGAAGCTGATGACCAAGACCGCGTATTGGGTATAGGCAATTCACCGAAGACTTGGGTTGCGTCTATTCTGGATACCCGTGCAGGCGGGCATCCAGTTACCCTTCAATAATCTCGAAGTCGTGGGTAATTACAGCCGTTTTCCCCAGCATGATCGACGCCGAGCAATATTTTTCCGCCGATAGATTGATCGCGCGCTTGACCTGCTCTGACTTCAAATCTTTTCCGCTGACGATAAAGTGGATGTGGATTTTGGTGAACACTTTGGGGTCGGTGTCGGCGCGTTCAGCGTGGATTTCCGCCACGCAATCGCTGATCTGCTGGCGCTGTTTTTTCAGGATGGCGACTACATCGTAAGCGGTGCATCCGCCCGTGCCGATCAACACCATTTCCATCGGGCGCGGCCCCAAGTTGCGTCCGCCGCCGTCCGCAGGGCCATCCATCAATACCGCGTGGCCGCTTTCGGTCTCGCCCAAAAAACTGGCGCCTTCCACCCACTTGATGCGTGCTTTCATGCTGCTATTCCCAAGGTTTAAAGCGTTAAACGATACCACACGAGGCCGATCAGTTCATGCAGCGCGAAGTAACTCTTCTCCAGCGACCGCGCGTTCGGGATGAAGTCGAATAGCTGATATCCGGTGTTGTTTTGCCGGGGCGGGTTGGCGAACCGGGTCGGCGCGGGCAAAAAAATCATGCCGGCTTTTTCGAACGCATAGCGCGCACGCGGCATGTGCCACGCATGGGTAACGACCAGCACTGTTTTGATTCCCGCCGGCAAGAGTATTTCCGCGCTGAAGCGGGCATTTTGCGCGGTGTTAAAGGCGCGCGCCTCGACCCACTTAACCGGCACGCCGAAATGATCCTCTAATGTTTGGCGCATGATTTGTGCTTCCGCCAAGCCGTCTTCGGGGTTGCCGCCGGTAAGCAAGATCGGCAAGCCCGTCATGCGTTGCAGGTGGGCGCCATACTGCAAACGTGCGAGCGTCAGCGTGCCCGCGCTGTCTTGTCCATACTCCGGGGCGTCTCGATACGCGCCGCCCGCCAAGATCACGATAGCCTGCGCGCGCCGCATGTCTTCCGCTTGTACTGGCTTAAAGTCTTTTTCGAGTAAGCCAAGCAAGTTATCCGCGACTAAGGGGCTGGCGAGCAGATAAAGCAGTGCGAAGCTGGCCGTGATGAGCGATTTCCCCAAGCGGGGATGACGCTTGAGCAGTATCCAAGCAAATGCGCCCAAGAGGATGAGGCTCAAAGGCGGTAATAACACCGCAGCGAGCAGATTGCTTAAGAGCCAAGTCGTGTGCTGATCCATCGGATTCGGTCGCGTGAATAATTTTGTATTTTTACCATGAATGGAGGATGTGTCGATGGGATGTTCGATCGGATGGGTGCGCTGCGGTTTGAATGGGGTGAATCGGGTAGGGGAATATCTTGGCCCGCTCGGTTTGCGGCTGTTGCTGGCGTATGAATTTTGGGTGGCCGGGGTGGAGAAATTCGGTGGCGAAAATTGGTTTGCCGATATTCAGGACAAGTTTCCGTTTCCGTTTAGCGCGATTCCCGTTGATATCAGTTGGCGGATGGCGACATGGTTTGAGCTGATCGGCGCGGTTGCCCTGGTCATCGGCTTGGGTGCGCGCTTTTTCAGCATTTCGCTCGCAGTGCTGACTATCGTGGCGATCGCCGCCGTGCATTGGCCGGCGCAATGGTCAACGCTGGCCGAGCTGTGGCAGGGCTATGCCATTACCGATAACGGCCAGGGCAATTTCAAGCTGCCGCTTATCTATTTGGCGATGTTTCTACCCTTGATCCTCAGTGGGCCAGGAAAACTGAGCTTGGATCACTGGATTGCCAAGCGCGTATTTAAATAACTTATTGATTATTAATTAATATATGCTTTTCTATTAGAATTTTAATAAATGCTTGACATCATTAATTCGAATATTAGATAATTCTCATATCGAAACACTTCCTGTGTTTTGGTGTTGTCTCCTCCATCCTCCTTCATTGGTGGATTTCAACGCAGCCCGAAACGGCTGCGTTTTTTTTGCTTGCCGTCCGCGCCATTCCCACTCGAACACGATTCCAATTTGACAGGCCGTCCGGAATTCCTATATAGTCTCGGGCTTTCCCGATTTCAGCTACTGGATTTTTGGCATGGGCACTTACTCCGCAAAACCGCAAGACATTAAGCAGGATTGGTTCCTCGTGGACGCCACCGACAAGGTGTTGGGCCGCGTCGCGACCGAGATTGCGCACCGCTTGCGTGGCAAGCACAAGACGATCTACACCCCGCACATGGATACGGGCGATTTTATCGTCGTGGTCAATGTCGAAAAGCTGCGCGTCACCGGCAATAAAGCCGAAGACAAACTGTATCACCGCCACTCCGGCTATCCGGGCGGCCTATACACCACCAATTTCACCAAGCTGCAAGCCAAGCATCCTGAGCGCATTCTGCAAAAAGCGGTCAAGGGTATGTTGCCCAAGGGTCCGCTCGGCTATGCAATGATCAAAAAGCTCAAGGTTTACGCTGGCGGTACGCATCCGCATGAAGCGCAACAACCCCGCGCGCTGGAAATTTAAGGAACGTTCATGATCGATAATTGGTACTACGGCACAGGCCGGCGCAAAAGTTCGGTTGCCCGAGTTTTTCTGAAGCCTGGCAAAGGCGATTTCACCGTGAACGGCAAACCGGTGGATACCTACTTCTCACGTGAAACCGGCCGCATGGTGGTGCGTCAGCCCATCGTATTGACCGAGAACCTCTCCAAATTCGATATCAAAGTAAACGTGCTGGGGGGCGGCGAATCTGGCCAAGCCGGTGCGGTGCGCCACGGGATTACCCGCGCGCTGATCGATTTCGATGCGAATCTTAAGCCCGCGCTCAAACAGGCTGGTTTCGTTACCCGCGATGCGCGCGAAGTTGAACGTAAGAAAGTCGGCTTCCACAAAGCGCGCCGGCGCAAGCAGTTCTCCAAGCGTTAATACCTTACGCTTTGGACAGAAAGCCGCCTCCGGGCGGCTTTTTTGTTGGTTCGGCGGTATGATTTGATTTCAAGGAAAAGCATGAACCGCGAAGGACGCGAAGGTGCGCAAAGGAAAAGCGCTTCAAGGTTTCCTTCGCGTACCTTCGCGTCCTTCGCGGTTAAAGATTTTTTTTTGAGAGTTGAGAGAACATGATCAAAATCGGCATCGTTGGCGGCACCGGTTACACCGGCGTGGAATTGCTGCGTATTTTGGCGCAGCATCCGCAGGCCGAGTTGACCACGATCACCTCGCGCAAGGAAGCGGGCATGCCCGTTTCAGACATGTTCCCCAATTTGCGCGGGCGGGTGAAGCTGGCGTTTGAAGACCCGGCCACCGCCCCCCTCAAGCAGTGCGACGTGGTGTTTTTCGCCACGCCCAACGGCATTGCCATGACGCAAGCGCGCGAGCTGCTCGAAGCGGGGGTGCGCGTAATCGATCTTGCCGCAGATTTCCGTATCACGGATGTGCCCACCTGGGAGAAATGGTATGGCATGTCGCACGCCTGCCCCGAGTTGGTGAGTGAGGCCGTGTATGGCCTGCCGGAAATCAACCGCGAAAAAATCAAGGGCGCGCGTTTGATCGCTAACCCGGGCTGCTATCCCACCGCCGTGCAATTGGGCTTCCTGCCGCTGATCGAAGCGGGGGTGGTCGATCGCGCGCATTTGATCGCCGATGCCAAATCCGGTGTTTCCGGCGCGGGGCGCAAGGCCGAAGTGCATGCCCTGCTCGCCGAGGCGGCGGATAACTTCAAGGCCTATGGGGTGGCGGGCCATCGGCATTTACCGGAGATTCGCCAAGGGCTTTCCCGCGCCGCCGGGAGCGAGGTGGGGCTGACTTTCGTGCCGCATCTCACGCCCATGATTCGCGGCATTGAGGCGACGCTTTATGCGCGACTGACGGCCGACGTGGACCTGCAAGCGCTGTTCGAGCAGCGCTATCGCGATGAAGCCTTCGTCGATGTGATGGCGCCCGGCGCGTTGCCGGAGACGCGCTCGGTGCGCGCTTCCAATATGTGCCGTATCGCGGTGCATCGGCCGCAGGGCGGCGACACCGTGGTCGTGCTGTCGGTGATCGACAATTTGGTCAAAGGCGCATCGGGTCAGGCGGTGCAGAATATGAATATTCTGTTCGGGTTGCCGGAGACGCTGGGCCTCGACCAAGTTCCAGTGCTTCCCTAATGCGCTCAGGAGGTCGGCGTGGCATCTAAGCTCGTCCGCACCATCAAATCCAAATTTGGGATCAACGCGCCACGCCTGTTGGTGCGCACTCACATTCCATGGCCGCTGCGCATGATTGCGATTGGCGTATTGGTCGCAGCGGGGTTAATGCTGGGGCAATGGGTGTTTGAGACGGGTTTACGCTTGGCCGGGTTCGAAAAAAGCCAAGCGCAACTCCAGCTTGCAGAACTCACTAGCCGCGTAAAACTGCTAGAGCAGGAGAACGCTGAACTCCAAGCCGAGAAGATGCGCATCTCCCAACAGATCGAAATCGAGCAAACCACGCATAAAGACCTCGCCAAATCGCTGCAAACTTTGCAGGAAGAGAGCGCTATATTGCGCGAAGACAATGCTTTCTTCCGCAATCTGCTGTCCCCTGATCAAGGGCCGGGGCCGGTGTCGATCTATCATTTCAAGGTGGAGCGTAATCCGGTACTGGCTGGCGAATATCGCTACCGGCTGCTACTATTGAAATCCGGCAAACGCGAGCAGGAATTCGTCGGCAGCGTTCAGTTTCTGGTGACCGGCGACCAAGCGGGTAAGCGAGTAGCGTACGCGCTACCCGAAGCGGCGCCGGGCAAGCCCCAAGCAATCAATGTCAGTTTCAAGTATTACCAGCGGCTGGAAGGCGCCTTTCAACTGCCGGCCGGGTTGGCGCCGAAGAGTATCCAGATTCGGGTATTCGAAGCAGGCAACACCCAGCCGAAATGGACTAAAACCGTCAACCTCTAAGCTAAGCAAGGGATAAGCCATGTTTTTCTCCAACAAACCGAGCAAACCGCAAAACCGTATCGATACCCTGATCGGCGCCGACACTAAAGTGGTGGGCGACGTCTCGTTCAGCGGCGGCCTGCGCGTGGATGGCCAGGTGAAAGGCAATGTCACCGCGCAGGGCGATCAGCCCTGTACCTTGGTGCTGTCTGAAAACGCCAAAATCGAGGGCAAGATTCGTGTATCGCATGTCGTGATCAACGGCACGGCGGTAGGTCCGGTACACGCGACCGAATATGTGGAACTCCAATCCAAGTGCCATGTCTCCGGAGATGTGTTCTACAAAACCCTGGAAATGCATATGGGCGCGATCGTCGAAGGCAAGCTGGTGCATGTGGAAGGAACCCTTTCAGAAGAAGGGTTTGCGCACGGCGCCATCGTTGACCAATCTGCATAAGCATTGGATAATGAATCATACTGAACTTAGGAGATACTCATGAATGCACCGACTGAAATGCCCGCACCGCTGCTGTTTACCGACAGTGCCGCGGCGAAAGTGAAGCAGTTGATCGAGGAAGAAGGCAGCGGCGATCTCAAACTGCGCGTTTTTGTGTCCGGCGGCGGCTGCTCCGGATTTCAATACGGTTTCACTTTTGACGAGCAGCAGGCCGAAGACGACACGGTGGTCGAAAAGGCCGGCGTCAAACTCTTGATCGATCCGATGAGCTTCACCTATTTGGCCGGCGCGGAAATCGATTATCAAGAGGGCTTGAATGGCGCGCAGTTCGTCATCAAGAATCCGAACGCCACCTCCACCTGTGGTTGCGGTTCCTCTTTCTCCTCTTAACGCGCTTTAGAGAGTTGGCTTTACCTTGGAGGAGGCGTTCTGCGCCTCCTTTGTTTTTGTATAGGCTTGTTGTACAGGTTATGTGCGGGGATAAACCATGAACGAATATGTGCCCGGCCTGGAAGGCGTACCGGCAACCAAATCCAATATCTCCTTCATCGATGGCGAGAAGGGCATCTTGTCCTATCGCGGCTACCCGATCGAGGTGCTGGCCGAGCGCAGCACGTTTGAGGAAACCGCGCTGTTGTTGCTGGACGGGGATTTGCCGGCACGCGCCAAGCTCAAAGCGTTCGACCTGGACATGCGCGCCAACCGCCGGGTGAAATTCCGCATCCGCGAATTGATGCGCCAACTGCCGCCGGCCGGCCACCCGATGGACATGCTGCAATCGATGATGGCGTGTCTCGGCATGGACCATTCCGGCGCGGATGGTTTGACCGGCGGCGCTCATTGCGCCGATGTGAACTTTGTGCATAACACCTCCGTCACCATCATTGCGCACATGGCGACCATGGTGACGATGTGGGAGCATATCCGTAACGGTTACGATCCCATCGAGCCGCGCACCGATTTGACCCACGCCGAAAACTTTCTATGGATGCTGACGGGTAAGGAACCGGATCGCTACATCGCGCGCATCATGGATATTTGCCTGATCCTGCACGCCGAGCACACGATCAACGCTTCCACTTTTGCCGTGTTGGTGGCGGGTTCGACTTTAGCCAGCCCGTATAGCGTCATCGCCTCCGGCATCGCGACCTTATCCGGCCCGCTGCATGGCGGCGCCAACCAGGCGGTGGTTCATATGCTGGAAGAAATCGGCTCGCCCGAAAAGGCGGCGGCCTATATCGATGCTCAGCTTTTGGCCAAGAAAAAAATCTGGGGCTTCGGCCATCGGGAATACAACGTCAAAGATCCGCGCGCCGTGATTTTGGAACACTTGATGCGCAAGTTCGCGGATTACAAAGAGGGCAAGGTCGGCCCCCTGTTCGAAATCGCCCAAGCGGTGGAAAAGGCCGCCACCGATCGGCTCGGCGCCAAGGGCATCTATCCCAACGTGGATTTTTATTCCGGCGTGCTGTATCGGGAAATGGGCATTGCCCCCGATCAGTTTCCCTCCCTGTTCGCCATGTCGCGCGTGGCGGGCTGGCTGGCGCATTGGAAAGAGCAGTTGGGCCAGAATCGTATCTTCCGTCCCACCCAGGTTTATACGGGCGAAGTCGACCGGGAATACGTGCCGCTGGAGCGGCGCGGCTAAGCCAGTTTTCGGGGCCATCGCACGGCCTAAAGTAGCGCTCGTCGCCTATGAAGCGTGGTGCATGGTTAGGCGACGCTAAATAAATCGCGCTATAAGCCGTAAATATAAAAACCGGCCACTGTTTATAGACGCCATTAGCCCCAACCCCTCATGCTTTGCTCTCCCGACGACCTCACGAAAAAAAGCCAAGCGCTGTTAAGCGCCTGGCAGCACTATCAATCGGCGCCGAGCGTTGAGAATTTCGTTGAGTTGGCGGTGTCGATTAATAGTTTTACTGAATTCCTCATCGACAAGGGCGTCACCGCCTTGCATCACGCTAGCCACCAGCTAGAGCAAGTCGCGTTGGCCTTGTTCAATGAAGAAGTGAGCCACCCGCTAAATCAAGCCACGGCAGATGATTTAAACGAACGCATACTCGCACTCACGCGCATGGTAGATAGCCACGCTGCGGCATCCGAGGGTATGGTCGAGCGGCGCCATGAACCGCAGCATGCCCCGATCAATACCAAGCGGGTGGGCGATATTTGGCTGATCGGGCATGACCGGGAATTATGGCAAGACTTGCTCACGCAGCTCGAATATTTCGGCATGTCGGTAAATTTCCTGACGTGGGAACAGTCATTGCCGGATAGCGTGGGCAGCGCCCCTTTGCTGCTGCTCGACATCAGCAGTCTGCCGGAAGAAGCATGGCAGGCGCGCATCAAAGCGCTGCGCCAGCAATTCGCGATCGGGCAATTGCTCTGTCTCGCGGTACGCTCCGATTTTGAGCAGTTGCAACAAGTGCTGCGTATCGGCTGTGATTGGTGTTTGCTGGAAGGCGCGGCGCTGCACACCATCGTCGCGCAAATTCTGGAACTGAACGAACGGCAGGAGCAAGAAGCTTACCGCGTGCTGATCGTGGAAGATTCGCTGACGGCCAGCCGCGTCATTCAGCGCACGCTGGAGGAAAACCAAATCCTCACCCAGGCCATCAACGACCCGCGCCAAGTGCTCAGCGCGCTCAAGCAGTTCAACCCCGATTTGATTTTGATGGACATGTACATGCCCAACTGCACCGGGGTCGAGGCCGCGCGCATCATCCGCCAGCATGACGAATTCTTGAGCATCCCCATTGTGTATCTTTCCGGCGAAACCAATGTCGCGCTGCAAGTCGATGCCATGCGTTTGGGCGGCGATCATTTCCTCACCAAACCGTTTAACCCGGTTTTTCTCAACGCCATCGTTAAAAGTAAAATCGAACGCTACCGGGCGCTGCGCCGCTCCATGTACCACGATAGCCTCACCGGCTTGCTCAATCACACCAGCGGCAAAGACACGCTGGATGCCATGCTCTCCAACGTCGCGCATGAGGGCGCCAGATTGTCGGTGGCGATGTTGGATATCGACCATTTCAAGCAAGTCAACGACAACTATGGCCACCCCGTCGGCGATCAAATCATTCGCAGCCTGTCGTGGCTACTCAAGCAACGCCTGCGCAAACAAGACATTCTCTGCCGCTACGGTGGCGAAGAGTTTCTCATCGGCCTGCCCAACACCAACCTGGAGCAAGCTTTCACTATCATAGACGGCATACGCCAAGACTTTGCCCAGATTCGCCATCCGCATCGCGATACCTATTTTTGCACCAGCGCCAGCGGCGGCATCGCTGCTTTCCCGAATTATCAAACCAGCGATGCGCTCATCAAAGCAGCGGATGATGCGCTGTATGCAGCCAAGCGTGGCGGGCGGAATCG
>MEQN01000093.1:9648-10602 GCA_001770235.1 Betaproteobacteria bacterium RBG_16_58_11 | reverse complement strand
CCGGCTGGAAGCCGGCGCTACAACTTCCTCAACATCTCAATCCCCCACGCCACGCCAAAGCCGGTGACATTCGACGCCACCGCGCCCAAGCCGCCCTCGCAACTGCTGGCGGAGAGATCCATGTGCAGCCACGGAATATCCTTGTCCAAAAAGCGCATGAGAAAACGCGCGGCGAGGATGTGGTCGGCCTCACCGTCCAAGGTACATTGCTTGATATCGGCGATTTTGCTATCCAGCGCGGGTTCGTAGTCGGCATCGAGCGGAAACGAATTTACGCGCTCGCTGCTGGCGCGGCCGGCTTTGATGGCGGCGGCGGCCCATTCCTCGCGGTTGCTGAAAATGCCGCTGTAGCGCGCGCCCAGCGCCACCGCCATGCTGCCGGTGAGCGTGGCAAAATCGATGATCGCATCAGGCTTGGCGCGCGACGCCAGGGTGAGCGTGTCGGCCAGCACCATGCGGCCTTCGGCATCGGTGTGCATGATTTCAATCGTGGTTCCGTTCAAGGCCGTGATCACGTCGTTCTGCTTGTAGGCTGTGGCGCTGATGTGGTTTTGCGCGATGGCAAGCCAAGCGTCAATCCCCACATTGAGTTTCAGGCGCGTGGCGGCGAGCAGAATGCCGAGCGCGACCGCCGAGCCATTCATGTCCTCGTGCATGCCGTGCATGTATTTGGCCGGTTTTAGATTATGCCCGCCGGTGTCGAAGCAAATCCCCTTCCCCACCAGCGCAATACGATGCTTCGCACCCTTCGGAGAATAGGACAAATGCACGATCGCGGCATCTTGCTCGTGACTGCCTTGCGCCACCGAGGCGAATGCGCCGGCGCCCATTTTTTTCAAACGTTTGAAGTCGTATTCCCGCACCTGCCAGCCGTTGGCGCGCGCCAGCTTTTTCACGCGCGTCCGATAATGCGCCGGCGTAAGTTCATTGGGCGGCAGCATGGTGAGCTCGCGT
>MEQN01000093.1:5246-9627 GCA_001770235.1 Betaproteobacteria bacterium RBG_16_58_11 | reverse complement strand
ACCGCGCGAGATGGGGCATGCTTGTCGCGTGATTGCGCGCCATACACGACGATTTTCTTTACCTGCGCCTGCTCGGTTTTTTTCTTGCGCGACGGTAGCGCCACGCTGTTCAGCAGCGCCACATACACGGCCAACTCAGCGAATAATTCGCGCTGCTGCACATCGCCGTACAGCGCCAGCACGATTTCCTTCGGCTGCTCGCTGGTCAAGGCCGCCACCCCTTTGCGCAAGATCGTATATTGCTCGAAGCGCGGTGCGGCCTCGTCCAGCATGACCCACGCGCTCAGGCCGCCGTGCGGCAAATCCATGGTCAGCGGGGATTTAGCCAACTCCTCCGCTTGCAGATGCTTGCGCTTGAGCGCGGTTCGCAAAGCATCGAGATACGGCACGTTGACCAGCCCATCGAGCTTCTTGACGAGCGGCAGCACGACCAATACATGGCTTGCGCCCGCCATTTGTTTAGCGCTCATGATCGGCTTGTTTTCAACGACTTCGGGCAGCATTGCAACTCCTTGTAAATGCACTAATGACTTGACTGGAACGGACATTTTCGCGATGATAACAGACTTTGTTCGAGCCAATTTCAAGTCAAGGGACCATCCGAAACGCACAATTTATCCGTGGTTTCGCGTCCAAATTTAAACAAGAATGGCGCTGAATACCGTCCCGCCTCCGAACCATCCCCATTCAGCGATAAACAACGGTCAGTGTCGCACCGTCGAATAACGGCCAGAAGGAACCGCGTATGAAACTGGAAGACAAGAAACGCGTACTGCGTGAAATGGTGCTTGCGCGCCGTTTTGAAGAACGCTGCTACCAAGCCTACATCGAACGCAAGATCGGCGGCTTTTTGCATCTGTACCCTGGGCAGGAAGCGTGCTGCCAAGGCGTATTGGAAGCGGCTCGCCCCGGCCACGACTACGTGATCACCGGCTACCGCGACCACGTGCACGCGATCAAATGCGGCGCCGATCCCAAAGCCGTCATGGCCGAGCTCTACGGCAAGGAAACCGGATCAAGCAAGGGACGCGGCGGTTCCATGCACATCTTCGACGTGAAAAACCACTTCATGGGCGGCTATGCGCTGGTCGGCGGCCCTTTCCCGCTCGCGGCGGGAATCGCGAAGGCCATCCAATTAAAAGGCGGCGACGAAATCTCCATCTGCTTCCTGGGCGATGCCGCGAACAACCAAGGCACCTTCCACGAAACCTTGAACATGGCCGCAGTTTACAAACTCCCTGTGCTGTTCGTGTGCGAAAACAATCAATATGGCATCGGCACCGCGATCGACCGTTCCACCGCCGTGGTGGATCAATTCAAGCGCGTGTGCGGCTACGAGATCCAAGCCAGCCAATGCGATGGCCAGGATTTCGACGTGGTGTACGAGCACGCGAAAAAAGCCGTCGCCTATGTACGCAACGGCAACGGTCCGTATTTCCTGGAATTGATGACCTATCGTTATCGCGGCCACTCCATGTCCGATTCGCGTGGCTATCGCACACGCGAGGAAGAAGAATTATGGAAACAGCGCGACCCAATCTTCATTCTGCGCGATCGTCTGATCGATGCGGGCGCCATGACCCTGGACGAATTCCACGCGCTGGAAAAAGACACCGACCACTACATCGAAAATGAAGTGATCAAGTTCGCGGAAGAATCGCCCGAGCCGAACGTGGCCGATCTCGAAAAGTATGTATTGGCATAAAAGCATCTAACCACGGGGATCACGGAGTACACGGGGAAAACAATTTTGAATTCCCCGTGCGCCCCGTGTCCCCCGTGGTAAAGAACTTGAAAGGAATTGATTCATGGCTGAAATAATGTACTGGGAAGCGCTGCAACGCGCGCATGACGAAGAGATGGCGCGCGACCCGCTCGTAATCTGCATGGGCGAGGACATCGGCGTGGCCGGCGGCACCTACAAAGCCACCAAGGGCTTGTTTGAAAAATACGGCCCGCTGCGCGTGATGGATACGCCGATCTCGGAAAACAGCTACACCGGCTTAGGCATCGGCGCTTCGTTCTTGGGCGTGCGCCCGATTATCGAAATCATGTCGGTCAACTTCGCCTGGCTCGCCATGGATCAAATGTTCAACTCCGCCGCCAAAGTACGCTATATGTCGGGCGGCCAGCTCACCGCCCCCGTGGTGTTTCGCTCGCCCGGCGGCAGCGCGCATCAACTGGGCGCGCAGCACTCGGCGCGCATGGAAAAAGTATTCATGGGCATCGCCGGCCTGCGCGTCGTGACCCCATCGAATCCGAAACAAGCTTATGGCCTGCTCAAATCCGCCGTGCGCTCGGACGACCCGGTGTTCATCAACGAACACGAACTCATGTACAACATGAAGGGCGAAGTACCGGAGGGTGAATATTTCCACCCGCTGGAAGGCTCTGAAATCACACGCCCCGGCACCGACATTACCTTGTTCGGCTACAACATATCGGTGCACTGGTGCTTGAAAGCGGCGGAGATTCTCGCCTCGCAATACAACATCAGCGCGGAAGTGGTCGATTTGTACGCCCTCTCTCCACTGGACCGCGCCGGCATCAAGAAATCGGTGTCCAAAACCCACCGCGCCGTGATCGCCGAGGAAGACGAAGCCCCTTGCGGCGTCGGTTCCGAAGTCATGGCCATCATCAACGAAGAATGCTTCTTCGATCTGGATGCGGCGCCCGTGCGCGTGCATTCGGCGCTGGTGCCGCAACCCTACAATCACAAGCTGGAATTGGCCGCGATCCCCGATCATGAAGATGTCGTGAACGCGGTGTTGAAGCTGTTCGGAAAAGCTTAATGCATTAACCACGGGGATCACGGGGTACACGGGGAAAACCAATCTGAACTCCCTGTGCTCCCCGTGTCCCCCGTGGTTGAAACAAGAAGGTTTCAAACCATGAGTTCTCATTACGTCATCACCATGCCGCAACTTTCCGACACCATGACCGAAGGGGTTTTGGTGACCTGGGAGAAGCAGGCCGGCGACCGCGTCGAACGCGGCGACATCGTGGCCACGGTCGAGACCGACAAAGCCATCATGGATGTGGAAGTATTCAAAGCCGGTTATCTCGCCGGCCCCTTGGCCGAAGCCGGCGCGACCGTGCCGGTCGGTGCGGCACTCGGTTATATCACCGACACGCCGGGCGATCTCGCGATTGCGCAAGATGAAGTCGTAACCGAGCTTGCCCCCTCCGAAATGATCCCGCATCACGCCGGCATCTCGGTGGTGATGCCGCAACTCTCGGACACCATGACCGAAGGCATCGTCGTCACTTGGGAAAAAGACATCGGCGATAGCATCAAGCGCGGCGATATCGTCGCCACCGTTGAAACCGACAAAGCCATCATGGATGTGGAAGTGTTCCACGAAGGCTTTCTCTCCGGCCCCTTGGCCGATGTGGGCAGCGTGGTCGAAGTCGGCCACCCGATGGCTTTCATCGTCAACGACGCCGCTAAAGTCGTCGATACCGCCGTGATCATTACCGCCGAACATAAGGTCACGGACGTACACCATAAAGCGCCGGGCGGCGAAGCGAAGCCGCCCACACCGGCGCCGAAACCCGCCGCTGCTCCGGCGATCTCTTCCGCCGCCAAACCCGTACCCCGCCCCGCCGGCCGCAAGGCCTCGCCCTATGCGCGCAAAGTGGCCGGCGCGCTCGGCGTGGATATCGGCGGCGTCGCCGGTAGCGGCCCGGAAGGCGTGATCACCGCCGCCGACGTGCAGCGCGCGCGTCCCTCCATGCGGGAAGTCGCGCACAGCCTGCCGCAGGTGGATGTGCCGGGTGAAGGCCGCGCCATGACCTCGATGGAAAAGGCCGTGTCGCACGCCATGACGGCGTCGCTCACGCTGCCCACCTTCAACGCCACCATGAACATCGACACGGCTAAGCTCACCGCCGCCGCCAAGGCTAAGCGCGTATCGGTCACGGTCGCCATCGCCAAGGCCTGCTCGGTGGCGATGCAGAATTACCCGCGCATGAACTGGGCCTACCAGCCGGTGGACAAGCTGATCGAGCGCGCCAATCATGATTTCGGCGTCGCGGTGAAGAGCGACGACGGCGGCTTGGTGGTGCCGATTCTCTCCAACATCGAATCACGCGGCCTGGAAGCCTTGCAGGAATCGTGGAACGATCTGGTGCCGCGCGCACGGGTGCGCAAACTGTTGCCGAAAGAATTCGCCAACCCCACCTTCACCATTTCGAACATGGGCATGTTCGGCGTCACCCATTTCACCGCCATCCCCACGCCGGGCATCGCGGCGATTCTGGCGATTGCCGCCAACAGCCCGCAAGGCACGCCCTTCACCATCACCGCCGACCATCGCGTGTTGAACGGCGCGGACGTGGCCGCCTATCTGGTTGATCTGAAAAACGCCATCGAAAATCC
>MEQN01000093.1:1114-5228 GCA_001770235.1 Betaproteobacteria bacterium RBG_16_58_11 | reverse complement strand
AAACGCCATCGAAAATCCGGAAGCCTGGCTGGCCGGCGCGGAAGCGCCACCCGTCTCGCCCATTCCCGAAGGCAACTGGGACACCCAAGTGCTGGTCATCGGCGGCGGCCCCGGCGGCGAAGATTGCGCGCGCGATCTGGCCGATCACGGCGTGAAAGTCGTGATGGTCAACAACGCGCCCTTCCCCGGCGGCGAGTGCCTGTGGCGCGGCTGCATTCCGTCCAAAGCCTGGCGTCACGCAGCCGACATCATCCGCGACCGCGCGCATGACGCGGCCAAGGGCGTCACCGGCACCGACAAGCCGAAGCTGGTGTGGGAGACGCTGGAAGCGCACCGCAAAAATATTCTGCAAACGCGCGGCGAACTGGCGCTGAAAACCGACAAGGGCGTAAAGATCGACGTGCGCGAAGGCTTCGCCTCCTTCATCGACGCACACACCGCGGAGATCAAACCGGCGAGCGGTGAAGCCTACCGCATCACCTTCGGCGCGGCGGTCATCGCCACCGGCGCACCGCCCTTCGTGCCGCCGATTCCGGGCGCGAAAGAAGGACTGGCTAGCGGCGGCGTCATCACCTCCGACACCGTGTGGGACTTGGCCAAGCCACCCAAGAAACTGGGCATCATCGGCGGCGGCGTAATCGGCGTCGAGATGGCGCAGATATGGAAAGATTTCGGCGCGGACATTCTCATGCTCGAAGCCCGCGATCGCATCCTGGCCGAGATCGAGGAAGAAATCGCCAAGCAGCTCACGACGGTGCTGACTTCCGAATTCCCCGTGGCCGCTTCGGCCAAGATCACCGAAATCTCCGGCAAGCCGGGCAAGATGCTCATCAAGTACAGCGACAGTGAAGGCAAAGCCAATGAATACGCCTGCGACTACGTGCTCATGGCCACCGGCAAGCGCCCGGATACCTCCAAGCTGAATCTGGACAAGGCCGGCGTGGCGCTCGACGGCGCGGCGATCAAAACCGACGCATCCGGCCGCACCAGCACGCCGCATATCTACGCCGTGGGCGACGTGATCGGCGGCTACATGCTGGCGCACACCGCCGCCACCCAAGGCCGCGTCGCCGCCGACAATCTGCTCGGCCACCCGCGCCAATACAATCAAGACATCGATTGCGGCGTGACCTTCAGCCGCCCGCAAGCCGGTTTCGTCGGCCTCTCCGTGGCGCAGGCGAAAGCCCGTGGCATCGACGCAGTGGAAGCCAAGATTCCGATGAGCATCGACGCCAAGGCCATGATCGCCCTGGAAACCCACGGCATGATCAAGCTGGTGGCGGACAAGGCCACGCAGAAAATCATCGGCGTGCACTTCCTGGCCGACCACACCGACACCCTGATCGGCGCGGCGGTGATGATGGTGTCCGGCGGCATGACGCTGACGCAAGTGGCGGAGGCGATCTTCCCGCATCCGACACAGACCGAATTGTTCGGCGAATTGGCGCGGCGGCTACTGGCTAGATTACGGCGCACGGCAAAGACGAAATCCTGACGCGAGTAACGGCAGCAGAAGCTCAAAACGGCAGGCGATCCCTGCCGTTTTTTTTGGCCTCGCTTGCACCATTATCAACCCTGGCATTTCATGCCATTTTTTACTATACTGGCTGCCATATGGCACTAACTTGGGAAACTGCTCATGGCTACCGCCGCCCTTGCCGCTCCTGCAACCCTTTCATCTGATGCCCTGCTGGGTGGCCGGCGCGTGTTGCAAGTCAAGCCGCGCTCGCCGCTGGATTGGGTGGCCATCATCCGCCACGGCATTCCGGCGGCGGCGTTCGAATCGCTGCTGCAGGTGATTCGCATCTCGCAAGTGGATCTGGCCGCCGCGCTCGGCATTCCGGAGCGCACGCTGGCGCGGCGCAAGCGCGAGGGGCTGTTCAACAGCGAAGAATCGGCCAAGCTGGTACGGCTGGCGCGGGTGATCGAGCGCGCGGAAGGTGTGTTCGAAAACCTCGATGCCGCGATCGACTGGCTGAAATCGCCCAACGCCGCGCTCAAGCGCATCACGCCTTTGAGCCTGCTCGACACCGACATCGGTGCGGAAACCGTCATGGATACCCTGGGCCGTATCGAGCACGGCGTATTCGCATAGTGCTCACAGTCTGGCGCCTGGTCACGGCGCGCTTTGCAAACAGCGCATTCAGCGGCGAAGGCGCGCGCCTCTACGGCGGCCGCTGGAACCGCAAAGGCACGCCCCTCGTTTACACCGCCGGCAGCCAGTCGCTCGCCATGCTGGAAATGCTGGTGCAGGATGAACCGCTGCGCGCGCGTTATGTGATGATCCCGGCGCGCATTCCCAAGGCCGTGAAAATCGAGCGCATCAAGATCGAGAAACTGCCCGCCGACTGGCGCGATCTCGCGGCGCGCGAACAACTGCAGGCCATCGGCAGCACCTGGGCCAAGCGCCAAGCCAACGCGGTGCTCGCCGTGCCGAGCGCGGTGATTCCTGCCGAGACCAACTATCTTCTAAATCCGCTGCACGCGGATTTCAAAAAGATTGAAATCGGCAAACCGCAAAATTTCATCACCGATTTGCGTCTCATCAAGCCAAGCCAGTAATCGCCCCTTGAAAAAACGAGCGGGCGAGCTTTACTCCGTGGCCGCCTTGGCGATCGCGGCCTGCAACCCATCCAGTTTCTTCGCCAGATCGTCCTGGCCCTTGATGCTGTGCCGGCTGACGAGGGAGGTCACCGGGTAGTAACTCACCAACACCTTGCCCTCCGCGTTTTCCCACACCAGCGCCTTGAGCGGAAAATCGATCGCCGACTGCGGCGCCGCGACCATGAAGGGCGTACCGCCCTTGGGGCTGCCGAAAATCGTGACCGTGGCTGGTTGCATGTTCATCCCGGCGCTCTTCGCCCCCTCGGCATGATCGATCTTGGCGAACTGAATCAGCCCTTTTTCTTTCACCACCGCTTCCAGCCGCGCCTGCGTCTCTTGAAAGCCATACTTGCTGGCGACAGTTTTCATCGCCTCGTCGGCACTTGCGGTAAACGAAATCGCCAGCATGCTCAAAACTATCCCTATGTATTTCATGCTTTCCTCCTTTGGTTGACGTGCTGAATTATGGAAGCTCTGAAAAAGCGCATCATCCCTTCCGTGCAATTCATGTTTAGTCGGATGGCTTTGGAATTACTTACAGCCGCAGGTTAAATTATTAAGGTTTGTGGAAATATGACAGGCTTCAAATCCCCCCTATCCCCCCTTTTTCAAAGGGGGGCATCAGGAGGCTGCTTGAAACAGACTCCTCCCTTTAGCACTGCGGAAGGGTCGCTGCGTAGCAGCGGGGCACCCACCGGCGTACCCCTTGCGGGTAAAGGGAGGCGGGGAGGGATTTGTGTGGCCAAGTTGGCGCGTCATGTTTTATGCCAAGCTCAATGAGCAAGGTGGTGCTGGCGCCGATTTCCGCCTGAATCATGTAAGGAATTGCGCGGCGGCGTGACTAATCCCTAAATCAACTCACTTTGGAGAAACCATGAAGCTGTTCCGTATCCTGTTTGCCCTGTTTCTGATGGTTAGCGCCTCCGCCGCGCAGGCGCTGGAAATCAAACCCTACACGCCCGCCGCCCTGGCCGAAGCGCAGCAAGCCGATAAGCCCTATGCGCTGCATTTCCACGCCGACTGGTGCCCGGTGTGCCGCGCCCAGTCCAAAGTGCTCGAAGGCCTGAAGGCCGACAAGGCGCTGGCGCTCACCGTCTTCGTCGTCAATTACGATAAAGAAAAAGCGCTCCGGAAACAATACGGCGTGCGCACCCAATCGACCATTATCGTATTTGTCGGCAAGGTCGAGGCTGCGCGCTTGGCGGGCGAATCCGCAGAGCCAAAAATCCGCGCCGCACTCGCCACCGCGCTGTAAGGATCGCCCCCGATGAGCGTTAGCATCGCCCAAATGGGCCTGAGTTTCACGGCAGGCGGCCTGACCACGCTCTCGCCCTGCGTCTTTCCCATTTTGCCGCTGGTCGTAGGCGGCGCCATGCAGGCCAACCGCCTGGCGCCGGTGGCGATGGGCGCGGGCATGGTTGCATCGTTCGCCTTGATGGGCGTGCTGGTCGGCGCACTCGGCGATGCGCTCGGCATCGACACCGACACCATCCGCATTGCCGGTGCGCTG
>MEQN01000093.1:0-1090 GCA_001770235.1 Betaproteobacteria bacterium RBG_16_58_11 | reverse complement strand
GTTGGTGCCGGCGCTCAACAATCGCTTTACGCTTCTCATCACGCCACTATCCAGCTTCGCCAATCAGGCCTCCAGCCGCGTTGACGGTGGCTCGCTAATGGGCGCCTTCGCGCTTGGCGCGTTACTGGGCATGGTATGGAGCCCCTGCTCCGGCCCGCTGCTCGCCTCTGCGCTCACCTTGGTGGCCACCAAGGGCAACGCGCCGGATGGCGCGCTGATACTCGGACTATTTGGCTTGGGCGCCGCCGTGCCGCTAGTAGCGATCGCCTACGCGACGCGAGCCGGTTTTACCCGCTCGCGCGATTGGGTGCTGGGACACATCGGCGCGCTCAAGACTGGCTTCGCAGTGGTGATTGTCTTGGTCGGCGTGGCAATTCTGTTTGGAGCCGATAAGTGGCTGGAAGCACAGATCACCCAACGACTGCCGGATGCCTGGGTGAATATCACGACGCGATTCTGATTCCTGCTTGACCCTTTTGCCTGCTGGTCAGTTCAAAAAACTGACGGCGTTTCTATTAGAAATCTCAGCCTTCGCAACCATCGGCAAACGTGAATATCAGACCATCAAATTAGTGACCACACTCACCTAATGGGGCCGATATGTAACGTTGGCGTACTTGGTGGAAATGGTAAAGTACCACTAGAATTACCACTAGCTTCTCCACTATGAAGCGCGCGCGTATTCTGGATATATTGTCTCTGCGCATCTAACTTGTCCCGCGCCCGGGTCACCAGCGCAAGTTCCTGGTCCGCCGCAGTCTTGAACGCCGCCCGGTCACCGTTACGGTTCATGCAGTAATTGAACACACCATGTGCGATTCGACGACTCTTGCAGAATTTTCCTAGTAGTTAATCATTTCGATTTCAAGAACAATTAAAACCGCCCCTTTTCGCAACGCAGCGATTAAGACCATGCGGGACTTCGCGCATCACAGACACCAAGCCGCCGTAGGCCCAGTAGAGACAGGAAAGTGTTGGCTTCCCACCAACGCTGGTGACCTTAGTGTTCTTCAGATCACCATTTTGCGGGGTTTGCCACCAATCGCTTGGCAGTTGCGTCACGATTTCGGTACGGACTTTCTGCACTGGG
>MEQN01000092.1:21471-23007 GCA_001770235.1 Betaproteobacteria bacterium RBG_16_58_11 | reverse complement strand
CGCCATGCTGCCTTTCTGGGACAAGCCGCAAGCCAAGCCCTTTGTTCCCACCCAATGGATTCCCAAACCCTGGCGCACCGGGCAATTGCACCAGATCGACGCCCTGCCGGTGCTGGGCTACATCCACCGCCCGATTCGCGTGAGCTACGTGCTGCCGGACGGCAAGCCCATGCGCCGTATCGAGCGCGAGGCTGCGTTTCTCGCGGGCTGGAAATCGGCGTTGGCGACGCTGCCCGATGGCGTGGCGCCAGAGCTATTGTTCCACAACTTGGGGCCCAGCCCGATGCAAGCTTCGCCCCACAACCCGAAACCCGATTACGACGCGGCATGGTTCGCGCCTTTGCATATTGCGCTAAACGGCACCGAAACAAATTTCCAAGAGGACGAAATGTTCAACCTGCCGCGCATGCTGGGCGAGATGGGCGCGGCAACCCCGATGGCGAGTATCGCTATCGCGGTCATGGCGAGTTTCGACGAGGCCAAGCCGAGCGCGGTGGTGCTGTTCGATAAAGACGGCGCGACCATCACCATGGTGCGCCAGCCCAGCGAAGCACAACGCGCCCAACGCCACCCGGCGGGGAATAAACCCTTCTGGGAACGGCAGCAACCATCGAGTGATCGGGAGTGAGGGCGCGGACGCCGCACTGAAAATGCATCCCTCAATCTGGCCTTATCTGATTCTATTAATCGTCCTCGGCACTGCCTGGCTGCTCGTTATTTACCTTGGCTGGAAGCCGGATTTCTTGACCACGCAAAGCGGCACACTGCTGAATAAGCTGGGCTGGTTCGTGTTGCCGCCGGTCTTGGCCACTCTCGCGCTATTCCTGGTTCACGACGGCGTCAAAGCCATGCGCTATGCCTCTTGGGTTGCGGTGCAGGAGTCGAAAGCGGCCGAAACAAAACGCCAAGAAGATGCAGCCGTAGCACAAGCCGAAGCTGACAAGGCCAAACACCAGTTCGCGCTCGAAGTGCTGGGGCTGGGGCTAACGGTGGAGAGCCTGCGCCAGACCAAGGTGTGGGAGGCGATGAAGAAGGGATCGCGATTCGATTACGTAGTACCGGAAAAGGAAGTGCTGCCGTATCACATTGGAGAAGTTAGTGAACGACGCGATAGCGATGCCCTTGCCTATGCGCTCGATTGGTTTGTGGAGAAATGGCCGATCCCGAAATTCGAGTTTGTCGTTGAGCCACGCTACGCAGGACAGTTAGGCGGCGATGGATTATGGGGAATGTGGAATCACTATGTTCCAATAAGCGACGAAATCGGCGAATGGCCCGTCAACCTCCTGTCGAAAGCATTCGATCTCTTCGATGCAAACGCAGATGTTCCTGCCGCCGCACTCTATGGCTACGACCACATCACCGACCGGAATTTTCTGCTGCCCGATAACGCCGCTCCCCTCATCCCCGAACGCACCTACACCCACACCGCCCAACACCGCACCGACACCTACGTCGCGCTGGCGCTGGGCAAGAAACAGCGGGTGGATTGGTTGCGGCCGTATGCGACGAAGGCGCGCGAAGGCGCGCGCAGTT
>MEQN01000092.1:20560-21366 GCA_001770235.1 Betaproteobacteria bacterium RBG_16_58_11 | reverse complement strand
TTTGGGACAAGCCGCAAGCCAAGCCCTTCGCGCCCACCAAATGGATTCCCAAACCCTGGCGCACCGGGCAATTGCACCAGATCGACGCGCTGCCGGTATTGGGCTACATTCACCGCCCGATCCGTGTGAGTTACCTCCTGCCGGACGGCAAGCCCATGCGCCGCATCGAGCGCGAAGCCGCGTTTCTCGCGGGCTGGAAATCGGCGTTGGCCACACTACCCGATGGCGTTGTGCCAGGGTTGCTGTTCCACAACCTGGGCCCAAGCCAGATGCAAGCGTCGCCCCATAACCCTAAGCACGAATCCAACCCGGAATGGTTCGCGCCTTTGCATATTGCGCTAAACGGCACCGAAACAAATTTCCAAGAGGACGAAACGAAATGTTCAACCTGCCGCGCATGCTGGGCGAGATGGGTGCGGCAACCCCCATGGCGAGCATCGCCATCGCGGTGATGGCGAGTTTCGACGAGGCCAAAGCCAGCGCGGTGGTGCTGTTCGATAAAGACGGCGCAACCATTACCATGGTGCGCGCCCCCAGCGAAGCACAGCGCGCCCAGCGGCATCCGGCGGGGAATAAACCCTTCTGGGAGCGGCAGCAGCCATCGAGTGATCGGGATTGAGGGACTAAATGATTACGAACAAAAACATCACCGAGCGCATTCAACTGCAATTTGACGGGCGGCCCTGGAGTATCGGCTATAGCGCAAGCACCCCCAAACGCACGCAAGAAGGCTTCAAGGTCTCGATTCAGCCAAAACTCGTGCTTTTTGACGCTTGGTTTGAAGGCAGGCTGATCACGTTGATTCG
>MEQN01000092.1:11764-20540 GCA_001770235.1 Betaproteobacteria bacterium RBG_16_58_11 | reverse complement strand
TAACGAAAAAGTATTCGGCAAATGATAATCGTTCTCAAATAACAAGTAAAGCTGTTGATAATCATTCTCATCTGATATAAGCTGAGATTCAATAAACGCTTTAATTTGTTTAAACCCTTTTTGCTGGAGATTCGCATGTTCAACACAAAACTCATCCGAGCGATTGCCGCGATATCGGTATCGCTTCTGGTGGCGGCCGGTGCGGCACGGGCTAACGATGAAGTCGTGGTCTATTCCGCCCGCAACGAACAGCTCATCAAGCCCTTGTTCGACGCCTATACCAAGGAAACCGGGGTGCAAATCAAGTTCATCACCGACAAGGAAGGCCCGCTGATGCAGCGCCTGAAAGTCGAGGGCGCCAACACCCCCGCCGACCTGCTGCTGACCGTGGATGCGGGCAATCTGTGGCAAGCCGCGCAGGAAGGTTTGCTCAAGCCGGTGCAGTCCAAGATATTGGGCGGCAATATCCCCGGCTATTTGCGCGATCCGGGCAATCAGTGGTTCGGCCTCTCGGTGCGCGCGCGCACCATGGTTTACAACACGCAAAAGTTGAAACCGAAAGATATGACAAGCTACGAAGATATGGCCAGCCCGAAATGGAAAGGCCGGCTCTGCCTGCGCACCTCGAAAAAAGTCTATAACCAGTCGCTGGTGGCGATGATGATCGCCGAGCATGGCGAGGCAAAAACCGAGCAGATCGTGCGCGGCTGGGTCGCCAATCTCGCGACGGACGTATTCCCCGACGACACGAAAATGATGGAAGCCATTGCCGCCGGCCAATGCGACGTGGGCATCGTCAACACCTACTACTTTGGCCGCCTGATCGAGAAAAACCCCAAACTGCCGCTCGCCCTGTTCTGGGCCAATCAATCCGCCAATGGCGTGCATGTGAATGTCTCCGGCGCGGGCGTGACCAAACACGCGAAGCACGAGCAAGCCGCGGTCAAGCTGCTGGAATGGCTGTCCTCCAAAAACGCACAGAATCTGTTTGCCGACGTGAATCTGGAGTACCCCGCGAACCCCTTGGTGAAACCCGATCCGGTGGTCGCGGCCTGGGGCAGCTTCAAGCAAAACCCGATCAATGTTACCAAAGCGGGCGAACTGCAAGCGGCTGCGGTAAAACTGATGGACCGCGCGGGTTATAAGTGACGCTCCCTGCGACTTCATTAACAACAGAAGCGCCACGAGGCGCTTTTGCGTTTTTAAGGCCCGGCACATGGGGCTTCTGGCGTCTGGCCGCGCTCTCGATTGCCCTGTTCACCTTAGCACCCGTCATCGTCGTTTTCACTTATCTCGGCGCCCCTGATACCGATGTCTGGACACACCTCAAACAAACTGTCCTGCTCGAATACATCACCCATACCCTATTGCTCGCACTAGGCGTCGCCGCCGGCACGGCGTTCATCGGCGTCTCGCTGGCCTGGCTCACGGCAGTGTGCGATTTCCCCGGTCGGCGGTTTTTTTCCTGGTCGCTGATGCTGCCGCTGGCGCTGCCCGCCTATGTCACCGGCTTCGTCATGATCGGCGTGTTCGACTACACCGGGCCAGTGCAGACCGGGCTGCGCGAGGCGTTCGGTCCGATCTGGTTTCCGCCCATCCGTTCCGGCGCGGGCGTGGCATTCGCGATGACGTTAGCACTTTATCCTTATGTGTACCTGCTGACGCGCAACGCTTTTCTCACCCAGGGCCGGCGCGCACTGGAAGCCGCGCAGTCGCTCGGCTTGAATCGGCGCCAAGGTTTTTATCGCGTGGCGCTGCCGCTTGCGCGCCCGTGGATCGCCGGCGGGGTTGCCTTGGTCATCATGGAAACACTGGCGGATTTCGGCACCGTCGCGGTGTTCAACTACGACACCTTTACCACCGGCATTTACAAAGCCTGGTTCAGCTTGTTCTCGCTGCCCGCCGCGGCGCAGCTTGCTTCGCTGTTAATCGTCGGCGTATTCGTGCTGCTCGTGTTCGAGCAATACTCGCGCAATCGCATGCGCTACACGCCCACCGGCCGCGCCAGCGGGCATGCGCGCATCACACTTCATGGCAAGACAAAATGGCTGGCGGCGGCGTGGTGCGCATTGATTTTGTTGCTCGCCTTCGCGCTGCCGGTCGGCATGCTCGTGCGTTGGGCGTGGAACGTGTGGGCGCAGGATCTGGATGCGCGCTACTTTTCGTATGCCTATCACTCGCTGCTCTTAGGCGCGCTGTCCGCCCTGCTCTGCGTCTGGGTCGCCACCTGGCTTGCCTATGCCGCGCGCCAGCATCGCGATGCCGCGATGAAACTCACCACGCGCCTCGCCACGCTGGGCTATGCCGTGCCGGGCGCGGTGCTCGCCATCGGCAGCTTCAGCCTGATCGCCTGGTTCGACAATAGCTATATCGCCCTCATGCAATCAACCGGCGTGCACGCCGAACAAATCCTGCAAGGCACCTTGGTCGCCATGCTCGCCGCCTATCTCGCGCGCTTCCTCGCGGTAGCGCACCAGCCGGTGGAAGCCGCCATGCAGCGCATCACGCAGAGCCAGGATGACGCCGCGCGCAGCCTCGGCTTGACCACGCGCCAAGTGCTGACGCGGATTCACCTGCCCGCGCTGCGCGGGGGGCTGCTCACCGCCGCGCTGCTGGTGTTTGTCGATGTGATGAAAGAAATGCCCATCACCCTGATGACACGCCCCTTCGGCTGGGATACGCTCGCCACGCGCATTTTTGAAATGACCTCGGAAGGCGAATGGGAGCGCGCCGCGCTGCCGGCGGCGGCGCTGGTGGTGGCCGGTCTGATCCCGGTGGTGATGCTGGTCCGGCATTCGGAAAAAAATTAAAAGGCTTAGCCGCGAATTAACGCTAATTTACGCAAATTGTTTTCAATTTAATACGCGGCAATTCGCGTTAATTCGCGGCTAAAAAATCTTTGCGATAAAAAGTACGGTTCAAATATGCTGCTCGAAATCGAAAATTTAGTGAAACGCTTTGGCGACAAAACCGTGGTCGATGGCTTGTCATTCAAGCTGGCGCAAGGCGCGATCGGCTGCCTGCTCGGCCCCTCCGGCTGCGGCAAGACCACGGTGCTGCGCCTGATCGCGGGCTTCGACGAACTGTCCGAGGGTGAAATTCGCATCGCGGGGCATATCGTGAGCCGGCGCGGCGGCACCCTACCCCCCGAGCAGCGCCAGATCGGCATGGTGTTCCAGGATTACGCGCTGTTCCCGCATCTCAATGTGCAGGACAACATCGGCTTTGGCCTGCATGGCTTGGCCCCCGCCGCGCGCGCGGCGCGCATCGAAGAAATGCTCGCGCTGGTGAATCTGACCGAATCGGCGCATGCCTTTGCGCACGAGCTTTCCGGCGGCCAGCAGCAGCGCGTGGCCCTGGCGCGCGCACTGGCGCCGCGGCCGCGCCTGCTATTGATGGACGAGCCGTTTTCAAATCTGGATGTGGAATTGCGCGAGCGCCTGTCGCTGGAAGTGCGCGACATCCTCAAACGCGAAGGCGCCACCGCGATCCTGGTCACCCACGACCAGCATGAAGCCTTCGCCATCGCCGACGAAATCGGCATCATGCACGAAGGCCGCATCCAGCAATGGGACACGCCCTACAATCTTTACCATCAGCCGGCGAACCGCTTCGTCGCCGATTTCATCGGCCAAGGCGTGCTGCTGCCGGGCACCGTGTTGAACCAGAACAAAATCGAAATCGAACTCGGCATTCTGGAAGGTGATTTCCCCGCCGAATGCCAGCGCGGCTGCCCGGTGGACGTGCTTTTGCGGCCGGACGACATCGTGCATGACGACGCCAGCCCCATGCTCGCGCAAGTGATGCACAAGGCCTTCCGTGGGGCGCATATTCTCTACACGCTGCGCCTGCCCGGCGGCGGCAGCGTGCTCTCGCTGGTGCCCAGCCATCACAATCACGCGTTAGGCGAAAAAATCGGCATTCGCCTGATCGTCGATCATGTGGTGGCGTTTCCGCGACGCTAATCCCCAAAAGACTTTTGAACCACGGGGGGCACGGGGAAAACCAAAAGGCTGTTGAGCTTGAATTCTTTCACCCAAGCAGTGTAATGGTTCAATCTTGCACTTGCTTGGTTTCCCCGTGACCCCCGTGTCCCCCGTGGTTAATCGCTTTCCCTGGCTCAACTTGTCATTTCCCCGCAACGGGTATTAAATTCCCGCTTATCGTTTTTTTCGGTTTCGATCCATGTTTTCCAAACACATGATGTTATCTGTCGGCACGGGCTTCGGGCTGGTGCTGGCGCTGATGGTTTCGCTGGCGGTGGTGGGGTTGACGCAAATGTCCTCCATCAACGGCCGGCTCGAGCGCATCGTGAATGAGAACAACAAAAAAGTGGAGCTCGCCAGCGTGATGCGCGACTCGCTGCGCCAGCGCATCATCGCCATGCACACCATCGTCAACACGCATGACAATTTCGAGAAGGACGAAGAGCTGCAATCCTTCTACGGCTACGGCACCCAGTTCACCAATGCGCGCCAGCAACTTGATCGCATGCTATCCAACGCCAAGGAAAAAGCGGTCATAAACCGCATCCGCAGCCTGACCCTCGAAACGCAGCCCAAAGTCGTCTATGTCATCGAGCTGGCCATGGACGACCGGCGCGCGGAAGCGCTCCAAGCCTTGCACGACGGAGCGATTGCCCAGCAAAGGCTCGTGGTCGAGCTTGACGCCCTGCTTGCGCTTCAGCGCGAAGCGAGCAGGCTTGCCGTGGAAGAAGCCGCTGTAGCTTACCGTAATACCCAGTGGCTGATGATCCTGCTGGGCACGACGTTGGTGCTGCTGGGTGTCGGCATCGCCACCTTCGTGCTGCGGCGCGCCAGTCTGCAAACTTTGCAGGTCGAGCGCGAGCAGGTCAAATACAAGACGCTTTTCACCACCAACTCGGATGGCATCGTGCTGTTCACCGAGACAGGGTTCATCGACTGCAACCAGGCCGCGCTGGAGATGTTTCAAATCCCCACGGTGGAGGCGTTCTGCCGCACCCAGCCGGCCGACCTGGGACCGCCGGCGCAGCCGAACGGCATGCCATCGGATCAATATGCGGCGCAGCACATGGGGCAAGCCATGCAACATGGTCACTGCCAATTCGAATGGCTGGGCAAACGGCAGGACGGCACCCTATTTCCGACCGAGATCGCGCTGCACTCCATGCTGCTCGACGGCAAAGTGGTGGTGCAGGCAATCATGCGCGACATCACCGAGCGCAAGCGTAACGAAGACCGTTTCAAGGCTGCGTATGAAGCCGCGATGGAGGCCTCGCGCGTGAAATCGCAATTCGTCGCCAATGTGAGCCACGAGATTCGCACGCCGATGAACGGCATCATCGGCATGGTGGGCTTGCTGCTCGATACCAAGCTCAACCCTGATCAGCGCGATTACGCGGAGACCGTGCGCTCCTCGGCCGAATCGCTGCTCGCGATCATCAACCATATTCTCGATTTTTCCAAGATCGAGGCCGGCAAGATGCGCCTGGAGATCGTGGCGTTCAATCTGCGCGAAACGGTGGAAGAAGCCGCCGAATTGCTCGCCGAGCGCGCGCAGAGCAAAGGCCTGGAGTTGGTGTGCGACATTCCGCCCGCCATGCCCATGCCGCTTTTGGGCGACCCGGGGGGCATCCGCCAGATTCTCACCAACCTGATCGACAACGCGGTGAAATTCACCAACTATGGCGAGGTCGTCATCCGTGTGCGGCTGATCGACTTGGATGAAGATAATGCGCAACTGCACATCTCCATCACCGACACCGGCATCGGCATTGCGCCGGAAAGCCAGCAGCGTCTGTTCCAAGCCTTTTCTCAGGCCGACGGCTCCACCACGCGCAAATACGGCGGCACTGGCCTGGGGCTGGCGATCTCCAAACAATTGGCGGAGATGATGGGCGGTGATATCGGCGTCATCAGCGAAGCAAACGTGGGCAGCACTTTTTGGTTCACCACGCGGGTGCAAAAGCAAAATGCGCATCCCCAACCCCAACCTCTGCCGATTGTCGAGGCGTTCCGCGGCACACGGGTGTTGGTGGCGTCAAGCAGCGCTGCGCTGCGCGAATGTCTGGTACGCCAGCTCGCCGCGTGGCGCATGCAGCCGGAGGAAGCCGCCAACCATCTCGAAGCCTTCGCCAAACTGGGCGCCGCCAAAGCGAAGCACCAAGCATTCTCCTTGGCGCTGATCGATAACCGGCTCACCGAGGACGAAGGCCTAAGCTTGGCCAAAGCCATTCAACTCGACCCCGCGCTCAAGGAGACGCATCTCGTCCTGCTCACCGGCATGGCGCAGCGCTTGAATGCTCATGAGCTGGCGGCGGCGGGAATCGCCACGCAAATCCCGAAGCCGATCAGGCTGACGCGCTTGACCAACGTCCTCGCCGGCGCGCTCGGCATTGCCCCGCAACCGGATATGCGCGTCCCCGCGCCTGGCCTGCGGCTCGCTACCCTGCCGGTGCGCGTGCTGGTGGCCGAAGACAACGTCGTCAATCAAAAAGTCGTGATTTACATGCTGCGCAAACTGGGCATCCGCGCCGATGTGGCGGCGAATGGCCTGGAAGCGCTCGATGCGCTACAGCGCCTGCCCTATGACCTGGTATTGATGGATTGCCAAATGCCGGAGATGGACGGCTTTGAAGCGAGCATTGAAATTCGCCATCATGAGCTGATGAGCGGCCGCGCGCAGCGCACCCCGATCGTCGCCATGTCCGCCAACGCGCGCATCGAAGACCGCGAACGCGCGATGAGCGGCGGCATGGATGACTACCTGGTGAAACCGGTGAAGGTGGAAGACTTGGAGAGCGCGCTCAAGCGCTGGGTGCCGGGCTTTACCGAACGCTACGCGGCGGCGCAAGAGGAAATCGCGGTTGAGACCCAGCGCGCAATGAACGGCGACAACCCGCCGATCGACATGCGCAAAGTCGAAAGCATGTTCCACAACGACGAGCAGGCGCAGAGCGAGTTGCTCGCGCTCTACCTATCGAGCACGCAAAGCCTGATTGAGCAGCTCACCGCTGCATGCGCCGCGCGGGAATGCGCCAAGGCAGTGGCCCGCGCCCATGAAATCAAAGGCGCCTCGGCTTATATCGGCGCGCATGAAATTCGGGAAATCGCCCGCAACATGGAACACGCCGCCAAAGTAGACAACTGGGAAAAAGTGCAGGAGGGCATGGATGAGCTGGAGCCGGCCTTCATCCGCGCCTGGGCTTTTGTAAACGAAATCGAGATCAGGGAACAGGATTCAGGATTCAGGATTCGGGATTCAGAAAAACCTTTGCGCGCGCTTCCTGAATCCTAATAACTCACCGTCCGCCACTCATCGTCCATCACCCGCCCGATGAAAGTCGTGGCATTCGCAACCCCGGCCAGTTCGGGAATCATGCTATCGGGCTTCAGCGCATAAGCATCCATCGCCCCGCCGCAGGCATAGAATTTCACGCCGAGCTGGGCGGCTTCCTGCATGAAGCCGTAAACCGATTTCGCACGGTTATCCGAGGGGTAAATACGATCCGCCACGCCCTTGACCAGCAAGCGCACGGCGCGGCTGGCGAAAAAGACCTCCACTTCGAAATCCATCGCGGCCGCGGTTGCCGCTTGAAAGAACGGCGTGCCGCATAAATGCGGATAGTCCGGGTCGATGGTGAGCAACATGATGGCGAGTTTATTGGCCATGGCTATTCGTGCCGGGGAAAAATACGAAATTATGCGCCTAAGTGCCGGGCCGCGCCAAGGTTAACGCGCATCTCGCGAAGCGAGTCTGCGTACCTGACCGATAGGCAAAAAAGTGGCAGCCTTGCGGCTGCCAAAGTCGGGGAGATCACCATCGCGGCGCCACAAGGATGCGGCGGCGCGCTGGCTAAAACATCGTTACGCGGCGTGCGGGGTATGCAATGAATAATTGTCGGCGGCCGTATCGAATGTAGTGACGGCCGATCTGCGCTGGCCGCTTTGCAGGCTGTTTTTCACTTCGGCGCGATACACGGTTTGAATCAAGTCGGAAGCCAGCGCTCGCGCTTGCTGCGGGGTCAAGCAAAGCACCATGCTTTGCTCACCGGAAATCTGCACTTGAATGCAATCCCCTTCCTCGCCGCAGCTTTGGGGGGTAATCGTAAATCTCACTTCTTGCGTCGTCAGAGCCATGCTGTGTCTCCCATAGGTTATTGGTTCAGCGGGTCTTGATAAACCTATGAGCAGCTTCCGTGCCAAGCCGGGTGGAATTCACATCTTATTGATTACGCTTATTATTTTTTTACGCTGTTGAAGCACTGACAGCGGATGCCGTTCATTTTTCGGCAGCCGCGTCAGATTCTGAGACGGCTAAATCCGTTTTGGAATGGCGCTTTTACTTGTGATGCAGATCAAACGGAGAAGTCGATGCGGGGGCGGGCGGCAAGGGCGCTTCGGAAAGCGCCTCGATCAGATCAAAGTCTTGTGCTTTCATGGCGAGTTCCAACGGGGTGATGCCCGAGGCGGAACGCTGACGCGTATCCGCGCCGCGCTGCACCAGCAATCGCACCATCTCGACATAGGCGTTGGCGCAGGCCTTGTGCAAGGGCGTCCAGCCTTCATGCTCGCTGGCGTTCACCAGCGCGCCCTTATCGATCAGCATGCGCGCGATCCCCGCATGCCCCCGGCTGGCGGCCTGCAACAGCGGCGTCCAACCATATTCGGTTTCCGCGTTGACGCTACCACCCTTGTCGATGATAAATTTCACCGCGCGCTCATAACCATTCAGCGCCGCCCAGTGAATCGGCTCGTAACCCCGATTCGCCTTGGCACGCACATTGGCACCGCGA
>MEQN01000092.1:4742-11754 GCA_001770235.1 Betaproteobacteria bacterium RBG_16_58_11 | reverse complement strand
TCATCGCGGTTTCCTCATGACCGTTGAACAGCGCCACCATCAGCGGCGTCCATTCATCGGTGCGCCGCACATCGACTTGCATCCCGGCGCGCACAAAATCAAACGCGGTCCTGGTCTCGCCTTGCTCCACCAGCTTGAATAAGGTTTCCGGCGTGAACGCGCGCCCGCTCTGCTGCAAATTCTCGACAAAGGCGGCCGACTCCTCCGCGCTCATGTCGCGCTCCATGGCCCAAGGGTCATCTGGATCGACCGCCTGGTGCTTGTATTTTTCATTCAACTGGTTGAGCGCGAAAATCTCCCGCCCCACCTCGGGCGGAAAGCCCTGGCGGTCCTCACGGTCGGCCACCAGCAACTCGGCAAATAAATCAGTCAGCGCATCCGTGCCCCATGCGTCGGAAATTTTTTCCAACACATTGGGGTAAAGCTTGCTCAAGCTTTTGGGAAACTTGTCCGGATTCGCGGTGAGGATTTCGAATAATTTAGGATTCATGCTATTTAAAATCGGCCGAATGGTGTTCAAACTTTAGCTTGCCCCCTCTACCGTCTAACTAAATCAAGCCGCCTGCGCCACTTCGCTCTTGGCGAACACGATCTTACCGCCGCGCGCATCGACGCGAATCGTATCTTTGGCGGCAAAATGGCCGGAAAGAATTTCCTTCGCCAGCGGATTTTCGATCTGCGCCTGGATCGCGCGTTTCAATGGCCGCGCACCGTAGATCGGATCGAAACCGGCTTGGGCGATTTCGCCGAGCGCCGCATCCGACACCTCGATGCCCATCTCCATCTTCGCCAAACGCTTGGCGAGATATTGAATCTGGATCTTCGCGATCGACTTGATCTGCGCTTCGCCCAAGGCGTGGAACACCACCACCTCATCCACCCGGTTGATGAACTCGGGGCGGAAGTAATTTTTCACTTCGCCCAGCACGGCGAGCTTGATCACTTGCGGATCGTCGCCCGCCATTTGCTGGATCATCTGGCCACCCAGGTTCGAGGTCATCACGATCACGGTGTTTTTGAAATCCACAGTGCGGCCCTGGCCGTCGGTCAAACGACCATCGTCCAGCACTTGCAGCAGCACATTGAATACATCCGGGTGCGCTTTTTCCACTTCGTCGAGCAGGATCACGCTATACGGTTTGCGCCGCACCGCTTCGGTGAGATAGCCGCCCTCTTCATAGCCCACATAGCCGGGCGGCGCGCCGATCAGCCGCGCCACGGAATGCTTCTCCATGAACTCGGACATGTCGATGCGAATCAGATGGTCTTCCGAATCGAAAAGGAAATTCGCCAGCGCCTTGCACAACTCCGTCTTGCCCACGCCGGTGGGGCCGAGGAACAGGAAGGAACCATAGGGACGATTCGGGTCGGACAAGCCCGAGCGCGAACGGCGGATCGCATCCGACACCAGACGCACTGCCTCGTCTTGACCCACTACGCGCTGGTGCAGCACGTCTTCCATGGCGAGCAGCTTGTCACGCTCGCCTTGCATCATTTTCGAGACGGGAATGCCGGTGGCGCGCGATACGACTTCGGCGATTTCTTCCGCGCCGACTTGGGTGCGCAGCAGCTTCATGCTCGGCTTACCCTCCTCCGCCGATTGGGCATGCTTCAACTGCCCTTCCAATTCCGGGATGCGGCCATACTGAATCTCGGACATCTTTTGCCAATCGCCTTGGCGCTTGGCTTCTTCCATTTCCACCCGAACCTGCTCGAGTGCTTCCTTAATATGCTGCGTGCCTTGCACCTGGGCTTTTTCCGCTTTCCAGATTTCGTCCAGATCGCTGTATTCTTTTTCCAGCTTGGATATCTCGTCTTCCAGCAGGCCGAGCCGCTTCTGCGAGGCTTCGTCTTTTTCTTTCTTCACCGCCTCGCGCTCGATCTTGAGCTGGATCATGCGCCGCTCCAGGCGATCCATGGATTCCGGCTTGGAGTCGATTTCCATGCGGATGCGCGCCGCCGCTTCGTCGATCAGATCGATGGCCTTGTCCGGCAGGAAGCGGTCGGTGATGTAGCGGTGCGATAATTCCGCCGCGGCCACGATCGCCGGGTCGGTGATGTCCACCCCATGATGCACTTCGTATTTCTCCTGCAAGCCGCGCAGGATGGCGATGGTGTCTTCCACCGAGGGTTCGCCCACTTGCACTTTTTGGAAGCGGCGCTCCAGCGCGGCATCCTTCTCGATGTACTTGCGGTATTCATCCAGCGTGGTGGCGCCCACGCAATGCAGCTCGCCGCGCGCCAACGCGGGCTTCAACATGTTGCCGGCGTCCATCGCGCCTTCGGCCTTGCCGGCGCCGACCATGGTGTGCAACTCGTCGATGAAGACGATGGTGCTGCCCTCGTCCTGCGCCAATTCTTTCAGCACGTTCTTCAAGCGCTCTTCGAATTCGCCGCGATATTTCGCCCCGGCAATCAAGGCCGCCATATCCAGCGACAGCACGCGCTTGTTCTTCAAGGTCTCCGGCACTTCGCCATTCACGATGCGCTGCGCCAAACCTTCCACGATGGCGGTTTTGCCCACGCCGGGTTCGCCGATCAGCACCGGATTGTTTTTGGTGCGGCGCTGCAGAATTTGAATCGTGCGCCGAATCTCTTCGTCGCGCCCGATCACGGGGTCGAGCTTGCCTTGGCGTGCGCGTTCGGTGAGGTCAATCGTGTATTTTTTCAGCGCCTCGCGCCCGCCTTCGGCTTCCGGATTTTGCACGGATTCGCCGCCGCGCACGGCCGTGATGGCTTGTTCGAGTGAGGCGCGGTTGGCGCCGTTCTCTTTCAACAGGCGGCCGGTGTCGCCCTTGTCGTCGGCCAAGGCGAGCAAAAACATTTCCGAGGCGATGAAGGCATCGTTGCGCTTTAGCGCTTCTTTGTCGGTGACATTGAGCAGATTGTTGAGATCGCGCGAGATCGACACCTCGCCGCCGTGACCCGAAACCTTGGGCAGGCGCTCGATGCTTTTATGCAGCGCCTGCTTCAGCGCCGCGACATTTACCCCGGCGCGCGCCAGGATCGACGCGGTGCCGCCGTCATCTTGATTGATCAGCGACAGCAACAAATGCTGCGGCTCGATATAGGGGTTGTCGTTTCCCACCGCCGCACTTTGGGCGTCGGAGAAAGCTTGCTGGAATTTGGTGGTCAATTTGTCGAAGCGCATGATTTTCCCTTCAAAGCTTGTTTGTTATGACTTAAATAGGGCGCCAATCCGGATTTTCAATAGGGTTGCTATTAGAATAGACCTTAACTCAAAAAATCGTTGAACCGCAAAGGACGCTAAGGTACGCGAAGGAAGTGCAATAGATGGTTTTCCTTTGCGTACCTTCGCGTCCTTCGCGGTGAAAACCGTTTTGTAAGCCCATTAAAGAGCGACAAACCGACATGCCCCCTCCAGGCACCCCCTTGAATCAACAACTCGATACCGCCGTCGCGCGCTATCGCGCCGGGGACCTGGCCCAGGCCGAAGCTTTGTGCGCGCAAGCGCTGGCGGAGCAGCCGAATCATGCCCGCGCGCTGCATCTGGCGGGGGTCATCGCCAAGCAATCCGGCCGCATGCAGGCAGCGGTGGATTTTCTTGCCCGCGCCAACCAGGCCGAGGCGCATAACCCTTTCATCCTGCGCGATCTGGCCGAGGCCATGCGCCTGGCGGGTCAGCCCGAGCAAGCGCTCTCCCTGCTGGAGCAGGCCATCAATCGCGCGCCGGAACTGCCCGATCTGTTTTCCGCCTTGGGCCTGACTTGCGAGGCGCTCGGGCAGATCGACGCCGCCATTCGCGCCCACAACCGCGTTGTTGAATTGCTACCGCAACATGCCGGCGCGCAAAACATACTGGGCAGCGCCTACCGCAAGGCGGGCAAGCTCGCGGAGGCCAAACTGCATTTCGAAGCCGCGCTCGCGCTCGACCCGCGCATGGCCGACGCGCTGTACAACCTCGGTAATGTCGCGCTCGAAACCGGCCAGTACGCAGCGGCCATTGCCGCTTATTCGCGCTATGTGGAAATGGACCCGAACAATGCGCAAGGCTGGAACAACCTGGCCGCCGCCTGCCTGAAAAATCGCGCCTACGCCCGCGCGATCGCCTGCTTCGACACTGCCGCGCGGATTCAGCCAACGCATCCCGCCGCACTCAATCTGGCGGTTACCCTCACCCACTTGGGCCGGCATGAGGAAGCATTGGCCGCGTTCGAGCGCTGCAAGGAGCAGCAAGCGAACAACCCCAACTACTGGCGCTATTACGCCATGGCCTTGCTCTATCTGCCGGATACCGGCGCCGCCCTGCGCGGCGTGCTGCTGGAGATCGATCAGCGCTTCGCCGCGCCGGTTTATGCGCAAGCCACGGCGCCTGTGACCAAGCCGCTGGCGGGACGCAAATTGCGCATCGGCTATGTGTCCTCGGATTTTCGCGAGCATCCGGTCGCGCGCAACCTGCTGCCGGTGTTGCAGCAACACGACCGCACCCGTTTTGAAATTTTTCTCTACGCCAACATCGGCGCGATGGACGCCATGAGCGAGCGCTTGATGGCCGCCAGCGATCAATTCCGCCTGATCAGCCAGCTCAGCGACGACCAAGCGGCGGCACAGATGCGCGCCGATGAAATCGACGTGCTGGTGGTTCTCGCTTGGCGCTTCGATGCCAACCGCCCGCTCATCGCCGCACAGCGCGCCGCGCCCGTGTGCGTCAATTTTCACGACCCCGGCACCACGGGCATGCGGGGATTCGACTATGTGATCGCCGACGCTGTTCTTGCACCGAAGCGCGGCACGCAATGGTTCAGCGAACGCGTCGCACGCCTGCCCTCCTATTACCTGCACCAGCCGCTGAGCGATGCGCCGCCGGTGAACCCGCTGCCCGCGCTTAAAAACGGCTACCTCACCTTCGCCAGCTTCAACAACCCGGCCAAGTTGAATGCCGTCGTGATCGCGCTCTGGTCGCAGCTATTGACTGCCCTGCCTTCGGCCCGGCTGATTCTCAAATACAAGGAGCTGTTCGCCGACCCCTATGTGCGCGAGCATGTCGCCGCCCAGTTTGCGCGGCATGGCATCACCGCCGATCGCCTCACCCTCGACGCCGCCGATGAATCGGCCGCAGACCACCTCGCGCGCTACCACATGGTGGATATCAGCCTCGACCCTTTCCCCTTCAACGGCTCCACCACCAGTTTCGAATCGCTGTGGATGGGCGTGCCGGTGCTCACGCTTGCAGGTGAGCCCATGGTCAGCCGCTGGGGGGCGACCATACTGACGCGAGTAGGACTGACGGAATGGATTACCGACAGTGAATCGAGTTTTCTGCAAGCTGCGCAAACATTGGCAGCCGATCTGCCGCGCTTGGCTACGCTGCGCAGTTCGCTGCGCGGTCAGGTGGAAGCCTCTTCACTATGCGATGCGCCGCGTTATACGCGGCATTGGGAGCGCTTGTTGCGTTGCATGAGCAATGGCGGCAATCATTGAAATAGTTTGCTATGGTGAATCAGGGCGCTACTTATTGAGATCTCCGTAATTCATGACACTTCAAATCCCCCCCTATCCCCCCTTTTTACCCGCAAGGAGTACGCCGGTGGGTGCCCCGCTGCTACGCAGCGACCCTTCCGCAGGCAAAGGGAGGGCAGGAGGGATTTACACGGTCAAGCCGGTATGTCCTGAAATAGGGAAAGAGAGTGGCTGTTGAAACCGCAAAAACGGAGGTACTGAAATGGCGAAAAAATCCTATCCACTCTCCAAAGTCTACGGCCTGCTCGAACCCGGCCCGGTCGTCATGGTCACCACCGCGAATAAAACGCGAACCAACATCATGACCATGTCGTGGCATACCATGATGGAGTTCGAGCCGCCGCTGGTGGGTTGCATCATCAGCGGTCGCAACTACACCTTCGACATCTTGAAGGCGACCAAAGAATGCGTGATCAACATCCCCACGGTGGAGCTGGCAAAAACCGTCGTGGGCGTAGGCAATACCCGTGGAAGCAAAGTCGATAAGTTCAAGAAATTCAAGCTGACGCCCGTAGCGGCCGCCTGCGTCAAGGCGCCGCTGATCGACGAGTGCTATGCCAACCTGGAATGCAAGGTGGCTGACATGAAGATGGTGGCCAAATACAACTTCTTTGTGCTGGAGGTCGTTCAAGCCTGGATCGATCGCGCCATCAAAGACCCGCGCACCCTGCACCATCGAGGCAATGGCGTTTTCATGGTTGCCGGCGAGTCGATTAAATTGCCTTCTAAGATGAAATAATTTAACGGGGGAGTGAAATGCTGCAAGGATTACGAACCGTCATTTACGGCGTGAATGACATTGCACACGCAAAAGCGTGGTACAGCCAAGCACTGGGCATGGCGCCCTATTTTGATGAGTCCTTTTATGTCGGGTTCAATGTCGGCGGGGATGAGCTGGGCCTCAACCCCAATACTCCACCCAACTCGGCGGAAAACGCTGGGGTCGTGGCTTACTGGGGCGTGGAGGACATCGCGGCCGAGTTCAAACGCTTGCTTGAAATAGGCGGCAAAGAACACTCGGCAATTCAGGATGTCGGCGACGGGATTCAAGTTGCGACGCTGCTCGATCCCTTCGGCAATATCCTCGGCCTGATTCACAATCCGCATTTTAAAATAGGCAACCATGGCTAACGGGCCGGACATCTTCGGTTTTGACGCATTTTCCCCCAAGGAAATTGCCGAACGGGTGGAAAGCATCGGCGTGGCCAAAGCGCGCCTGCCCCTGCTCTCCATGCTGATGCTCGGCGTGCTGGCGGGGGCTTTCATCGGCTTGGGCGCGCTCTATTTCGTGCTGATTGTTTCCGACCCTTCGCTCGGCTTTGCCGCTGGCCGGGTGCTCGGTGGCATCGCCTTTTCCATGGGCTTGCTCCTGGTGATCGTCGCCGGGGCCGAGCTATTTACCGGTAACAATCTGCTGGCGATGGCGTGGGCAGACGGCAAAATTTCCACGCTGGAACTGCTGCGCAACTGGATCATCGTATGCTTGGCCAATTTTGTCGGCGCGGCAGGTTTGGCTTTGATGGTTTATTTA
>MEQN01000092.1:4338-4718 GCA_001770235.1 Betaproteobacteria bacterium RBG_16_58_11 | reverse complement strand
GGACTGGTTGCGGCGCAGTATGTGAAGATCGCCGCCGCCAAGGGCGCGATGCCGTTCTGGGAAGCGTTCTTCAAGGGCGTGCTATGCAATGTGCTGGTGTGCATGGCGGTATGGATGGCGCTGGCCGGGCGCAGCGTAATCGACAAGGCGGTAGCGATTATTTTTCCGATCTCGGCCTTCGTCGCCGCCGGTTTCGAGCACAGCATTGCCAATATGTACATTATCCCGCTGGCGATGATGCTGGAAGCTTCGCACGGCGTTGCCACCCTCACCTGGGCAGGGTTCTTCGGAAATTTGGTACCGGTGATCCTGGGTAATTTGGTCGGCGGCAGCCTGTTGGTGGGGCTGGTGTACCACGTGATTTATCGGCGCGGCGCTAA
>MEQN01000092.1:329-4332 GCA_001770235.1 Betaproteobacteria bacterium RBG_16_58_11 | reverse complement strand
CTGAATCTTTCATATTCGTTGCTATGCTTAAAAAGTGCAAATCACTAACCGCCAAGACGCCAAGAGCGCCAAGAAATACTCTTAAAAATGGAAGCTAAAATCTTCGTTCAAAACGTGTCGCGTCTAAACGATATATCGATTTGTCTTGCTTGGCGCTCTTGGCGTCTTGGCGGTTCAATTTTTTTAATTTAAAAATGACCACTCAAACCCTGGAACAAATCATCTCAACCCATGCCGGCAAACCGGATGAGCTGCTGGTGCTGGCCGAGCAGTTGATGGATCGCTATCGCGCGATCCCCACGGCGGCGCTGGCGCTGATGCAGCAACAGCTTGGGCTGACGGCCACCGAGATTCAGTCGGTGCTGAGTTTTTATCATTACCCGGTGACGGACGCGCCGATCAAATGTCACGTGGAAGTCTGCCGCGCCTTGAGCTGCCATCTGAAATCTGCAGACGCGGTGCTGCGCCATTTATGCGACGCCTTGGACGCACTCCCGGATCAAGTAACCGAAGATGGCCAATTGTTGATCGCCAGGGTGGATTGTTTATCCGATTGCGAACGCGCTCCCGCGGTGCATATCAACGGGGAGTACGTTGCTGCAACAGATTTGGATGCCTTGGTGCAACGCATTCAGGCGGCGCTGGCATGAAGCCCTTGCCGGCCCCTGTGCTGACGGCCAATGCGCCCGTGGCCGATCGCTTGCGCGAGTATTACCTGCACTACCCTTTTCATGCCTTGCAAAAAGCGCTCGCGCTCTCCCCCCACGAGATCATTGCCGAACTCAAGGCCTCCGGCTTGCGCGGGCGCGGTGGCGCGGCCTATCCGCTCGGCCGGAAGTGGGAATGCGTGTTGCAACAGCCCGCGCCTGTGCGCTATATCGTCGCCAACGGCGAAGAAGGCGAGCCGGGCACCTTCAAGGACCGCGTCTTGCTGGAGCGCAATCCGCTGGCGGTGATCGAGGCGATGATTATTGCGGCCTATACAGTGCGGGCGCGCGCGGGCTACATCTACTTGAATCACAGCTACCGGCAGATCGAGCAGACGCTGCAAACATTGCTCGCCTGGCTGCGCGAGGATCAACGATTAGGCAACAACCTTCTCAAGCGGCAATTCGATTTCGATATCCAGGTGCGGCGCGGCCCATCGCGCTACCTCTCCGGCGAAGAGACGGCCTTGTTCCACGCCCTGGAGGGGCGGCGCGCCGAGCCGTCGAGCCGCCCGCCCTACCCTACTGAGCAAGGCTTGTGGCGCAAACCCACGATCATCAACAATATTGAAACCCTGAGTTGCGTCGCGCTGATTTTGGAAAAAGGCAGCAAGTGGTTTACTACTTTGGGTCCGGTGAACAGCCATGGGCCCAAGCTGTTTTGCATTACAGGCGATATTAAAAATCCGGGCGTGATCGAAGCCGCCATGGATGCCAGTTTGCGCGATCTGATCGAATGGGCCGGCGGCGCCATCGGCGACTTCAAAGGCGCCATGGTCAGCGGCCCCTCCGGGTGTTTGTTTCTGCCGGACGATCTGGATAAACCGCTCACGGTGCAGAACGGTTGCGGCAACGGCACGGTGGTCGTTTTCAACGACACGCGTTGCGCCGTCGACCTGGCACGGCATGTCACCGATTTCTTTTTCACCGAGCACTGCGGCCAATGTTTGCCGGGGCGCGAATCCATGAAGCAGGCCAAATCGCTGATGGATAACCTCGAACATCAGCCCAGCTTGGCGCCGCTGCAGCAACGCTATGGCGAGTTGCATACGCTGCTGCTGAACAGCAGCAAGTGCGGGCTGTGTTCGTCCGGCACCGCGATGGCGCCCGCTTTGATGCAGGCTTTCCCCGCCGACTTTGATCGACATATGCACGGCGGATGCGCGGTATGCGGGAGCGCCGTATGAACCAGCTCACGAGCCAGGCCTTGTGCCAAATCAGCATCGACGGCGCGCGCATTTCCGTGCCCGCGGGCAGCTCCATCCTTGAGGCAGCGCATCAACGCGGCATCGACATCCCCACGCTGTGCTTCGATCGCTATCTCACGCCCGAAGGCGTGTGCCGTTTGTGTTGTGTTGAAATCGACGGCATGCATGGCTTGGTCTCAGCCTGCACGACTGCCGTGCACGATGGCATGCAGGTGCATACCACCACCGACAAGGTGCGGGAAAATCAGCGCCAGATTCTGGGGATGGTGCTGCAAAATTTCGGAACAGTTGGCCCCAACGATCCGGCGCAAAAACATTACGCCACCCTATGCCGCATGGCCGAAGCGGCGGGTTTATCCACGGCAGATATCCAAACCCAAGAAGCGCATTACCTCACCCACCATGATCCCCTGCTGGCGATCTCGGCCGAGCGCTGCATCCAGTGCAATCGTTGTTTCCGCTATTGCGAATATCTGCATGGTTTTCATCCGAGTGAAATCCTGGATATGGGCGGTTCGCGCCAATTATCGTTTGCCATGGGGATACCGTTGGCCGAGGGTCAATGCGACCACTGCGGCGGTTGTGTCGATCATTGTCCGACCGGCGCCTTGGTGGAAAAATGGAGTGTCACCCACGGCCCGGCGGATTACCAAGCGCCCTCGATCTGCACCTATTGCGGCACCGGTTGCGCCTTGCAAGTGCAAGTGAAGAACGGCGTGCCGCTGGGAGCGTATCCCGTCTTTGCCGAGGACAGCGTGAACCAGGGACAGTTGTGCGTGAAGGGCCGCTTCGGCTTGGATTTCGTCAGCCATCCGGATCGGATCACCCAGCCCTTGATCCGCGAGCGGGAGGGGCGAACGCTGGATTGCTTCCGCGAAGCGAGTTGGGATGAGGCACTGGATTATGCAGCGCACGAGTTCAAGCAAATTCGCGATAACGATGGCGGCGACAAGCTGGCGGTGCTGAGCTCGGCCCGCGCCACCAATGAAGAAAATTATCTGGCGCAAAAACTCGCACGCGCGGTGTTCCATACCAACAACATCGACAACTGCGCGCGCATTTGCCATGCCCCCTCGGTAGCGGGACTGACGGCCGCCTTCGGCAGCGGCGCGGCGACCAATTCGCTGGATGAAATTGAGGGCGCGGATTGCATCCTGCTCATCGGCGCCAACCCCACCGAAGCGCACCCGGTGATCGGGCATAAAATCAAACATGCGGTAAGGCATAAGCACGCCAAGCTGATCGTGATCGATCCGCGCACTATCTGGCTCACGCAGATTGCGGATGTGCATTTGCAACTGCGCGCAGGCACCAACATCGCCTTGCTCAACGGCATCCTGCGCGTATTGATCGAAGAGAACCTGATCGACGAGGTATTCATTGCCGCGCGCACCAGCGGCTTTGAAGCGACGCGGAAAATCGTGATGGACCACTACGATCTGGATCGCGTAGCGGCGATCACCGGCGTAGCCCAGGAGGACATCCGCCGCGCGGCCCGGCTCTATGCGAATGCTAAAAACAGCATGATCATCTATGGCCTTGGCATCACGCAGCACATCCACGGCAGCAGCAACGTGATGGCGATCGCCAATCTTGCCCTGGCAACCGGCCACATCGGCCGCAAACACGCCGGGGTCTGCCCCCTGCGCGGGCAGAACAATGTGCAGGGCGCTTGCGATGTGGGCGCGCTGCCCAATGTGTTGCCCGGCTATCAGCAAGTAAATGACCCAGCCGTCATCGCCAAGTTTTCACAGCGCTGGCAAGTTGCGCTGCCCACCAGCACCGGTCTGAAAAGTTGCCAGATGATCCATGGCGCGAAGAGCGGCCAAGTCAAAGGTTTGTATCTCATTGCGGAAGACCCGGTGCAGACCGATCCGGATAGCCATCTGGTTGAGCAGGCCATGGACAATCTCGATTGCCTGGTGGTGCAGGAATTGTTTTTTACGCGCACCGCTTCGTTCGCGGATGTGATCTTGCCCGCCGCCTGCGCCTTGGAAAAAGAAGGCACCTTCACCAATACCGATCGGCGCATTCAACATTTCAAACCGGTGCTGGCAGCGCCGGGCGAATGCCGCACCGATATGGACA
>MEQN01000092.1:0-204 GCA_001770235.1 Betaproteobacteria bacterium RBG_16_58_11 | reverse complement strand
GGCGAGCAACTGGTCTGGCCCTGCCCGACCCAGGAGGACACGGGACAGCGCACCCTGCACGAAAATACCTTCACCCGCGGCAAGGGCGTTTTCCACGCGCTGGAGTTCGAACCGCCGGAAGAATCCGTTGACGCCACCTACCCTTACCTGCTGACCACCGGACGCCGCTTGGAGCATTACTGCAATGGCGCGATGACGCGCAAG
>MEQN01000091.1:2630-8293 GCA_001770235.1 Betaproteobacteria bacterium RBG_16_58_11 | reverse complement strand
TGTTCGCGGCCGCCGTTACCGATGACGAGTAGTTTCATAATTTTTCAAATTATTTACCACGGGGGGCACGGGGGACACGGGGAAAACATTTTTTTGCCTTCCCCGTGATCCCCGTGTCCCCCGTGGTTACCAGTTTTAATGCCTAAAATGCCGCATGCCGGTGAACACCATCGCCATGCCGTGTTCGTCCGCCGCCGCGATCACGTCTTCGTCGCGTAGGCTGCCGCCGGGTTGAATCACGGCTTTGACACCCGCTGCGGCGGCTTGGTCGATGCCGTCGCGGAAGGGGAAGAAGGCGTCCGAGGCCATCACCGAGCCGGCGACGACCAGGCCGGCGTGCTCGGCTTTGATGCCGGCAATGCGCGCGGAATTGATGCGGCTCATTTGGCCGGCGCCGACGCCGATGGTCATTTTGTCCTTGGCGTAGATGATGGCGTTGGATTTCACGAATTTGGCCACGCGCCAGGCGAACAGCAGATCCGACATTTCCGCATCGGTCGGTGTGCGCTTCGTCACCACCTTTAGTTCATCGTACAGCGCCAGGTCGGCTTCCTGCACCAGCAAACCGCCGTTGACCTTTTTGAAATCCAGGCGCGGCGCGGGATCAGCGGGCCATGCACCACACTCCAACAAGCGCACATTCTTTTTCGCCGCCGCCACTTCTACTGCCGCGGCGCTTACTTTCGGCGCGATGATCACTTCCACGAATTGCTTTTCAACAATGGCTTGCGCGGTGTCGGCGTCCAATTCGCGATTAAAGGCGATGATGCCGCCGAAAGCGGATTCGGGATCGGTCTGGTAGGCGCGGTTATACGCTTCCAGCAAGTTCTCGCCATACGCCACGCCGCAGGGGTTGGCGTGCTTGACGATGACGCAGGCGGGGCGCTCATTGAATTGCTTGATGCATTCCAAGGCGGCGTCCGCATCGGCGATGTTGTTGTAGGAGAGTTCTTTGCCTTGCAACTGGCGCGCGGTGGCGATGGAGGCTTCGCGCTCCGCCGAGGCGGTGTAGAAAACCGCGCTTTGATGCGGGTTCTCGCCGTAGCGCAACTCTTGCGCTTGGGTGAAATTGAGATTGAGCTTTTTTGGAAAGCCCTCGTGCCGCCCACGTGAATCGATCGACGTCAGATAATTGCTGATGGTGGAATCGTATTCGGCGGTATGCGAGAACGCCTTCTGCGCCAGGCTGAAACAGGTGTCGCCGCCGATCAGGCCGCCGGTCATATCCATTTCTGACAGCAGCGGCTTGTAATCCGCCGGGTCGGTGACCACGGCGACATGCGCATAGTTTTTCGCGGCGGCGCGCACCATGGTCGGGCCGCCGATGTCGATATTTTCAATCGCGTCGTTGAGCGTGAAATTGGGCCGCGCGATGGTCGCCGCGAACGGGTACAGATTCACCACCACCATATCGATCGGCGGCATATTCGCGGCTTGCATGGCTTGCACGTGGCTGGGGTCATCGCGCCGGCCGAGGATGCCGCCATGGATTTTCGGGTGCAGAGTTTTCACCCGGCCGTCGAGCATCTCGGGAAAGCCGGTGTAGTCGCCGACCTCGGTCACCGCGATGCCGTTATCGGCCAGTAGTTTGGCTGTGCCGCCGGTGGAGAGAATTTCAACATTGAATTTCTTCAAGCCCCTGGCGAATTCGAGGATGCCCTGCTTGTCGGAAACACTGAGTAATGCGCGCTTAATGATGGCCATGATGTTCGTGAGTTATTTGATTTTGTATTGCTGCATTTTCTTGCGCAGCGTGTTGCGGTTGATGCCGAGCAATTCCGAAGCGCGGGTTTGGTTGCCTTCGGTGTGGTAGAGCACGGTTTCGATCAGCGGCCGCTCCACGCAGGTCAGCACCATGTCGTACACGGTGCCGGGCTTTTCCCCATCGAGATGCTTGAAATAGTCGTTCACGGCTTTGCGTACGCAAGCCGAGAGCTCATTGTCTTTCTGTGCCATCCTGCCGTCCCTGTTCTGCTGTGGTGATGCGCCGCTCCCGCTCTGTGGCGGGATTTGTTTTTATGCGGCGCGTTCAGTTGCCTGTAATTCGTAAGTCAAACGCGGCGCGTGATCCAACAACTGCGCGAAAAAAACATTCACCGCGTCAAGTTGCTGCTGCGTCGATTCCAGTTGATTCATGCGGTGGCGAAAGCTGGCCGAGCCGATGAGCCCCTTGGTGTACCAGGAGATGTGCTTGCGCGCCATGCGCACGCCGGTGTATTCGCCGTAGAAGGCATACAAATCGGCCAAGTGGTCCACCAATACGCGGTGGATTTCGGCGACTTCCGGCTCCGGCAGTTTCTCGCCCGTGGCCAGGTAGTGCGCGATCTCGCGGAAAATCCACGGCCGGCCTTGCGCCGCGCGCCCGATCATCACCGCATCGGCTTGCGTGTGTTGCAGCACGAATTTCGCCTTCTCCGGCGTGGTGATATCACCGTTGGCGATAATCGGGATGTGTGCGGCGGCTTTAATCGCGGCGATGGTGTCGTATTCCGCCTCGCCCGAATAGCCGCACGCGCGGGTGCGGCCATGAATCGCCAGCGCCAGGATGCCGGCATCCTGCGCCAGCTTGAGAATAGCCAGTGCGTTTTTGTGATCGCGGTCCCAGCCGGTGCGAATCTTCAGCGTCACCGGCACTTTCACCGCTTTCACCACGCTCGCCAGGATTTGCGCGACCAAGGGCTCGTTTTGCAGCAGGGCGGAACCGGCCATCACATTGCAAATCTTCTTCGCCGGGCAGCCCATATTGATGTCGATAATCTGCGCGCCATTGTCCGCGTTGTAGCGGGCCGCCTCGGCCATCATCTTCGGATCGGCGCCGGCGATCTGCACGGAAATCGGATCGACTTCGCCCGCGTGATTGGCGCGGCGCTGCGTCTTGGCCGAACCCCACAGCAAAGAATTGCTCGCCACCATCTCCGACACCGCCATGCCCGCGCCCAGTTGCTTGCACAATTGGCGGAATGGCCGATCAGTCACGCCCGCCATGGGAGCGACGATCAGATTGTTCTTCAGGGTGTAGGGGCCGATTTGCACTTGGTAACGGATGCCGGAGAAAAGGCTGCCTATTTTATACGCAATCGGCTGCGCGGCAAAATACTATGAAAAAATTTCTTGTTAGTCCTCAAGCAGAGATTGGGGGGGCGCCCGACCCGTCTCTTTCAGTGGTAGGCTTACATCTCCCGAGCACTCTTGTATTTCTCCGACTGAACCGAGCATGCCGTCCTCTCCCTTCGTGTTAGAAGCCAGCCGCGAAAATTTCAAGCAACTGGTTTTGGGCAACTCCGACAAAGGCCCGGTCATGGTGCATTTCTGGACGCCCAAGGCCGGGCCTTGCATGCTGCTGAATCCGCGCTTGATCAAGCTCGTCACCGAATATGGCGGCAAATGCCTGCTGGTGCTGGCCAATACCGACGAGCTGGGCCAGATCGCGCACCAATACGGCGTCACCAGCGTGCCCACGGTGAAGTTTTTTCGCCATGGCAAGGTGGTGCACACCATCCACGGCGCCGAAGCGGATGCCGTGTTCCACAAAGTGCTGGAACGTTTTATTGCGCGCGATGTGGATGTAGTGCATGTGCGTGCCCTGGAAAGCCAGCGGCGCGGCGACTTCCAGGCTGCGCGCATGCAGTTGGTGGAGGCCGCGCTGGCCGACCCCGCCAACCCGCGCATCCCCGCCGACCTCGCCAAATTGCTGATGAGCCAGAGTGAGTACCGCCCGGCACACGATCTGCTCAAAGCCTTACCCATCGCCCTGCGCGAGGACGCCGAAATCAGCCGCCTGCTCACGCATCTCGATTTCATCCTCGCCGCCCAGGATGCTGCACCTTTGGAAGAGTTAACGCAGCGTATTAATGCCAACCCGGACGATTTAGACGCGCGCTACCAACTTGCCGCCGTGCAACTGGTGTCGGATGAATTAGAAAGCGCCATGGCGCAACTGCTGGAGATCGCCCAGCGCGGACGCGGCTTCCGCGACGGCATCGGACGGCGCGGGCTGGTGGCTTTATTCGATATGCTGAGCACGGAACATCCGCTCACCGCGCGCTTTCGCCCCATGCTGGCGAGTGCGCTGGATTAGGTTAGGCGCTCGATGCGGGAATAGCGGTTGCGGGTGAACCGCAAACGCTTCGGTGATGGCTGGTGCCTGAACCTATAAATTACGAAACATACTCCGCCGATGTAGGTTGGGTTAGGCGCGGTTCTTTGCGCCGTAACCCAACAAACCCAATCTTCACAAAAGCAGGCGCCTCCAGGCAACCCCAACGGGTAGGAAAACACATCAACGCCGTCGTTTAGATGGATGATTAGGTTTGTTGGGTTACGCGGTAAAGCCGCTAACCCAACCTACATGAGTCCACTGACTCCTTGCAATACTAGATCAGGCGCCCGTGTTGACGGGATAGCCTCTCGATTTCCATGACGGCAGGCCTTCGCGGAACCAGTGTACGTTTTTGTAGCCGTTCTTGATGGCGACACGCGAGGCCTTGTAGCTGTACCAGCATTCGGCGCCGTTGCACTGGAATATCAGCGCCGTGTTCTTGTCGGCGGGCAGTTTGCTCATGTCCCATTTGTCCAGCGTGTCATTGAAGTTGATTTCCTTTGGGCTGTTCATGGCATAGGGCAAGTTGCGCGCTTGTTGGATGTGGCCTGCGGCATATTGCACTTCGGGGCGCACGTCGAAGAGCATGACGCCGCTGGCCAGCATTTTGTTTACTTCGTCCGCCGTCACGATTTTGCCGCCCGGCAACACGCGGGGCGTGTAGTAGCCGAGCGTCGAAACATACTCGAAGTCTTCCTTCTGCGCGGTTTCAAAATTGCTCATGCCGAGCTGGGCCATGCGGGTCTTGGTTTCCGGTGGGAGATTAAGAAAGGCGGCGCGGATTTTTTCCTTGGCGGCGTCGTTCATCTTATTGCTGACGGCCACGCCCGCTGTGGGAATCTCATGCAAGGTCTTGATAATGACACCGCGCTCCGGCTCCTTGCTCAGCCATTCATTCGCCACGTTTTCTTTCACGGCCGCCACGTCGACATGGCCAATCTCCAGTGAATACAGCGTCGCGCCGTAGAGACGAACATGGTTTACGTTGGAGAAGTATTGCTTGGGCTGGCTGCCCAAGGCGTTGAATTCGCCGTTGACCACAAAGGTGACCAGCGACTCCGGGTGGGGCAGCACTACCCGCTTGCCCTTGGCTTGCTCCATGGTGCGAATGTTGGATTGCTTGCTCGCCACCAGCACCACCTTGCTGGTGCCGCCGGCTTTGCTTACCGGGCTATAGCCATGCTTCATCGACGAGCCGATCAGATGCGATGGCGCCAGCAAAATGCTGTAAGCGCTGGTTCGGATGTTTTCGCCGATACGTTCGGCATTCTGGGCGACGACCAGCTTGACTGGTTGCTTCAAGCTGGTGCTGAGCTGGCGGGCGACCGCTTGCAGGATATCCTGCGCAGCCGTGTTGCTCACCTCCGAGTCATAGTCGAGGGCAACGCTGAATAGCAGGGCGTCCGGCGCGGCATGCGCTGCGGGAAGCATCGCCAAGCCCAATATTGCGGCGGCAAACTTTTTGTTAAACAAGATAAATCTCCCTAAAAATCAATTCATTCCGATGCTGATGAGACCGGCCTCATCGCTCGCTGAGCGGATCCTTGCGGCGCGCGGCAAGCGC
>MEQN01000091.1:1493-2623 GCA_001770235.1 Betaproteobacteria bacterium RBG_16_58_11 | reverse complement strand
CCGGCGGCTTATTTTTTTGGCGCCGCCTTTGCGGTGGTCAGCCCCAGGGATTCCCAGTCCTGCATACCGCCGCGATACCACATGATTTTGTGGGCGGGATATCCGATCTTCAGCAAGCCCTTAATGTTCGTCGGCGACTGGCCGCACCATGGACCGTTGCAGAACATCACCAGGGTTTTGGCGTTGGAAAAATCCCAAAACCCGTCTTGAAAGCGGGCGCCCAGATGCTTCTCCAGAATATCCTGCACCGTGAGCGGATCGGATTTGCCGATGTTCAGCTTGTCCCAGGGGATATTGATCGCGCCGGGGATCGTGCCTTTCTCCACCCAATCCGGCGTGCGGGAATCGATCACCAGAATGGACTTGTCGCCACTGGCTTTCTTGAGGTAATCCAGCACCTCCAGCTCCCCGATGGTTTTCACCCCCGGCGCCAGTTCACCCGGTTGAATACAGAACGGGGGGCACTTGCGGGAGGTCTTGGCAAACGCGGGGTTGATCGTGTTTTCCTGATTTTGATTGCGCTGGATAGTCACTTTCTGGCCATCGTGCACCACCTCCACCGTCGCCAGGTCGGCCGCGATATTCACATCCAGCGCCTGTGCGGTCGGGGCCATTGCCCATCCCGCCAACAGCGCGGTCGAAGCGATCAAAGTTTGCAGTTTCATCATGTCTCCTTATCTACGTCGTTTGGATAAAAAATTTCCAGCCGCTCAGTTTTCGCAACTGGGTTCCTGGTTTTTCTTCTCGCCTTCCCGCTTTTCGCCGGACGGCTCTTTCTTTTCTTTCTCCGCGGCGGCCTTGCCTTCCTCTGTGGCGGCCTTGCTTTCGGTTTGGGGCGCCACGGGGGAGGGCTCCTCCTCAGCCGCACGGGATAGCGGCGATAGCGCAAGACCGCACATCAACCCCAGAATCAAACAAAAATCTTTCATTACTTTTTTCATGGCATCGCTTTTCAAACAATCTCTGGCTTTAATAACTCTTCCTAAATCTCCATAGCAATCACCGTGCCATGACGCCAACCATTTGATAAATAACATTAATTTATAATACGATCCAATATTGGCATGACAGAATTGGCATGTTTGGCATGACCGAAACCGGTCGGCTTAATAAAGCCACTTGTAATTATT
>MEQN01000091.1:151-1469 GCA_001770235.1 Betaproteobacteria bacterium RBG_16_58_11 | reverse complement strand
TTTATATTATGTTTCATCGACTGCCATATTGGCAGCAAGTTGGAGGGAAATCGTGAATTCGTTAAATATTGAATTGCAGTCGCTGATCGATGCCCAGGAAGACCCTTTTGTTTTGATCGACAGCAACTACCGAGTCGTGGCGGCCAACCAAGCTTATTGCAACAACTACGGCATCAGCCAGGATGCGATCCTGGGCCAATTCTGCCACGAGGTTTCGCACCACTCCCCGGTGCCCTGCCACAAGAACGGGGAGCACTGCCCGCATCAAGAAGTATTTGCCACCGGCCAGCCGTGCCAGTCCCTGCACGTTCACTTCGACCAATTCAACCGGCCCGAGCACGTGCGCTTGAAGGGGCATCCGATCCGCAGCGGCGACGGCAAGCTTTATCTGGGCGAAATGATTTTCCCCATTGCGCCGGAAGCGCATGTGGATTGCGAAGAAATGCGCATGATCGGCCGTTCGCCGGCATTTCTCGCCTGCGTGGACAGGTTGACCAGCGCCGCCGAATCGGAAGCGCCGGTCTTGCTGTTCGGAGAAAGCGGCGTGGGCAAGGAACTGGCCGCGCAGTACGTGCATAAGCGCTCGCAGCGCCATGGCAAACCGTTCCTGGCCGTGGACTGCGCATCGCTGCCCGAATCGCTGTTCGAAAGCGAACTGTTCGGGCATGAGCGGGGGGCCTTCACCGGATGCATCGGGCGCAAGCAGGGATTGTTCGAAATGGCCGACGGCGGCACGCTGTTCCTGGATGAAATCGGCGAGATCCCGCTCGCCATGCAGGCCAAGCTGCTGCGGGTGCTGGAAACGGGCGAATTCCGCCGCGTCGGCGGGCGCGAAGTGCTGAAGGCCGATGTGCGCACCGTATCGGCCACCAACCGCGATCTGTTGGAAATGGCCGATCAGGGGCGGTTCCGCCAGGATCTGTATTTCCGGATATCCGGCATTGACGTGCACCTCCCCCCGCTGCGGGAAAGGCGCACCGATATTCCGGCGCTGGCGGAGCTTATTCTCGCGCGCATTGCGGGCCCGAACCGGCCGCGCTACCGTCTCAGCGAAGGCGCGCTGCTGCGCCTGATGTCATACGGCTATCCCGGCAATGTGCGCGAGTTGCGCAACATCCTGCATAAGGCCGCGGCCCTGAGCGACGGCATGATCCGCGAGGAGCACATTCTGCTGAACCGCCGCGCGGCTCCCAGGCCGGATCACCAAACAACCCCTCTCACCCGCGCATCCGATGCCGCGCCGGCAGCCATTGAGCCCCGGCGGCGATTCGCGGCATCCATTTCGGAGATGGAAGCCCAGCACATCGCCAACGCGCTC
>MEQN01000091.1:0-109 GCA_001770235.1 Betaproteobacteria bacterium RBG_16_58_11 | reverse complement strand
GGCATCAGCGAACGCACGCTCTACCGGCGCTTGACCCATCATGGCTTGAACTGAGGCGCAAACGGCTAGCGCCTGGACCTATAAATTACGAAACATACTCCGCCGATGT
>MEQN01000090.1:7551-7861 GCA_001770235.1 Betaproteobacteria bacterium RBG_16_58_11 | reverse complement strand
CGCGCACGGGCAACTGGAACGCGATAAAGCCGGCCATCAAACTCACGGCGAGATAGGCCAAATGCCGCATCAAGTAGTAGCTCTCCTGGTGGCCGGTGTAGCGATTCGCGCCCGCGATCGCGATCGAGGCCGAATACACCATTACCAAACCCAGCGCGAGCAGCAGCAGCGTCACCCACAACAAACCCTGGTCGTAATCGGGCTTGGTGTGCTGGGTCTTCAGCGCGGTGGCGTAGAACATCATCCTAAAAACCTCAGTTGGACGTGCCCGAGTGCGCGTCGATCGGCCCGTCCGGCTAGGCGGCAACCC
>MEQN01000090.1:3216-7518 GCA_001770235.1 Betaproteobacteria bacterium RBG_16_58_11 | reverse complement strand
TCTCCCGCTTGCGGGAGAGGGGTGGGGGAGAGGGCCTGACGACGCAGGGTCGCCCCCTGCTAGGAGGAGCAACAACGCCGGGCGGGGCGAGCGGCGCGCATACGACTCCGCACGGGCTTTAGCCCGTAGCGGATCGGAGTCCCGCTGCGGGGCAATCGGGCGCGTAGCGCTTTCTTTAAGTGGGCAAACCGTCAGTTCCATGCGAGCGACGATAGGGGCACGACTTTCGAGCAGGCACAAGCGGTCAACTGAGGTTTTTAGGATCAAGCTGCACGCTCCTGCTGAAGTTTTTGCACCGCCGCGATGAACACTTGCGCGCGATGCTCGTAGTTGCGGAACATGTCGAAGCTGGCGCAGGCCGGCGACAGCAGCACCGCATCGCCTGCAAGTGCTGCCTGGTACGCCATGCCCACCGCCTCGTCCATGGTTTTTGCATGGTGCAGCGGCACGCCGCAGCCGCTAATTGCCGCTTCGATGCGCGCGGCGTCGCGGCCGATCAACACCGCTGCTCGCGCCTGCTTGGCGCAGGCCTCTTTCAACGGCGCGAAATCCTGTCCCTTGCCGTCGCCGCCCGCGATCAACACCACTGGCTCTCGCATGCCGTTTAAGGCCGCCACGGTGGCCCCGACGTTGGTGCCTTTGGAATCGTCATAGAAAGTAACGCCCGCTACCTCTGCCACCTTCTGCACCCGATGTGGCAACCCTTTGAATGCGCGCAGTGCAACCAGCAGCGGCGCCAAAGGCAAGCCGATGGCCTGACACAGCGCGAGCGCGGCCAAGGCATTGGCCGCGTTGTGACGCCCGGCCATCGGCACTTCGGAAGCATTGAGCAGTGCTTGCGAACCGTGCGCCAGCCAATCCTGACCCGCCTGATTCAGCATTCCCCAATCCGCATCATTGGCCGGCGCGTCCAGGCCGAAGGTCTCGATGCGCCGCCCCGGCAGCGCCATCGCGCGGCTGTAGGCATCTTCGCGGTTGAGTATTTGCACGCCGTTCCCTAAAAAGACGCGCGCCTTGGCGGCGGCGTAATCATCCATGCCGGCGTAGCGATCCATGTGATCCTGGGTCACGTTCAATACCGTTGCGGCATCGGCATTGAGCGAGGCGGTGGTTTCCAACTGAAAGCTCGACAGCTCCAGCACGAATACATCGGGCATCGCTTCGCCATTCTCGATTACGCTCAAGGCATCCAACACCGGCAAGCCAATATTGCCCGCCACCACCGTATTGAGCCCGGCCTCAATGCACATCGCACCGCAAAGTGCGGTCACCGTGCTCTTGCCGTTGGCGCCGGTGATCGCAATCACTTTGGCTTGGCGTGGAGCCAGTGCCTGAGCAAACAATTCGACATCGCCCACCACCGGCACGCCGCGTTGTAGCGCGTTCGCCAGCATGGATTCTGACAAAGGCACGCCGGGGCTGATCGCGATCAAGTCGATATCTTTGAAACAATCCGCGTTGAAGCCGCCGGTGATGATTTCCGCTTGCGGCAGTTGGCGTTTGAGCCGATCCGCATGCGGTGGGTTGGCGCGGCTATCAGCGGCACGCACGCGCGCGCCGTGGCGCGTGAGCCATGTCGCCATCGACAGACCGGTATCGCCCAAGCCCAACACCAACACTTTTTTACCCATCACGTTCATTTGCTGAATCCACCACTGAGATTCATTGCATAAGTAAACCTTTTAACCACGGGGAACACGGGGGGCACGGGGGAACCCCTACAAATCATGTGAGTGAACCGATTCCTTCGGGAAAGGAAAATCTCCAAGCACAAAAGGTTTTGGTTTTCCCCGTGTGCCCCGTGCCCCCCGTGGTTAATCGCTTTTCCCATATTCATCTCAATTTCAACGTCGAGAGTCCAATCAACACCAAAATCATGGTGATAATCCAAAACCGCACCACGACTTGGTTCTCTTTCCAACCTTTCAATTCATAGTGATGATGCAAAGGCGCCATGCGGAAAATGCGTTTTCCCGTGAGCTTGAACGACGCCACTTGCAACACCACCGATAAGGTCTCCACCACGAACACGCCGCCCATGATGAACAACACGATTTCCTGACGCACGATCACCGCCACTGCACCGAGCGCGCCGCCTAGGGCCAGCGCGCCGACATCGCCCATGAACACTTCCGCCGGATAGGCGTTGAACCAGAGAAAGGCCAAACCCGCGCCGGCAATTGCCGCGCAGAACACGGCGAGCTCGCCCGCGCCGGGGATATAGGGTAGTTGCAGATATTTTGAAAACACCGCGTTACCGGCGACATAAGCGAAAATTGCCAGCGCGCTGGCCACCATCACGGTGGGCATGATCGCCAAGCCATCCAGGCCATCGGTGAGGTTGACGGCGTTGCTGGTGCCGACGATGACGAAATAGGCCAGCACCATGAAACCGATCGCGCCGAGCGGAATCGCCACCGTTTTGAAAAACGGCACGATCAATTCGGTTTGCGCCGGCAGCTTGGTGCTATAGGCGATGAAGGCCACCGCCGCCAAGGCAATGGCCGATTGCCAGAACAGCTTGACGCGGGCCGATAAGCCCTTGGGATTGCGGTGCACGACTTTACGATAATCGTCCACCCAGCCCACCGCGCCAAAACCGGCGGTGATCAGCACCACGACCCACACATACATATTTTTCAAATCCGCCCAGAGCAGGGTCGAGATCACGATCGACACCAAAATCAAGGCGCCGCCCATGGTCGGTGTGCCGGCTTTAATCAGATGCGTTTGCGGCCCGTCATCGCGCACTGCCTGGCCGATTTTGTACGCGGTGAGCTTGCGAATCATGGCCGGCCCCACCACGAATGAAATCGCAAGCGCGGTCAGCGCCGCCAGCACCGCGCGCAAGGTGATGTAATTGAACACGTTGAAGGCGCGCACATCGTGGCCAAGCCATTGGAAGAACGCTAGCAGCATTTTTGCAAACTCCGTTTGCCGGGGAGCAGGGAGCAGGAAGCAGGAAGCGGTAAACCCCGCGCCAGCGACAACGCCCCGCTTCCCGCTTCCCGCTTCCCGTTCACTCCAGGTTCCTCACGCAATTTCAAAACTCCTCACCACCCGCTCCATTTCCATGAAGCGGGACCCTTTCACCAGCACCGTCACCTCGGGCGTGAGCCGGTTCTCCAAATCCGCGAGCAGCTCTTGAATGCGCTCGTAATACCAGGCATTGGCGCCAAACGCCTGTGCCGCGTGGCGGCTCATCTCGCCCAGACAAAACAGCGCATCGACCCCGAGCGCTTTTGCATAGCGCCCGATTTCCGCGTGCAATTGCGCGCTGTCCTCGCCCAACTCGCCCATATCGCCCAGCACCAGAATTTTTTCACCGGGCGTTTGCGCCAACACATCGATTGCGGCGCGCACCGAGCCCGGATTGGCGTTGTAGGTATCGTCGATCAGCGTCGCGCCATGCAGCACCATCTTGCGTTGCAGGCGGCCCTTGACGCCCTCGAAGCCGGATAAGCCCCTGGCAATCGCATCGGGGGTCGCGCCCACCGCACAGGCTGCCGCGCTCGCCGCCAGAGCATTGCGCACGTTATGCACGCCCGGCACTTGCAGCCGGGTGCTGATGCTGGCTTCCGGCAACTTGATTTCCAGTTGCGAACCTTCCGGCAAAATTTCGTAGCGCCCTGTCACTTTTGCCGCATGCTCCAAAGCAAAATCGATGATTTCGCGCCCGTGATTCAGCGCGCGCCACATGGGTGCGAAGCTGTCGTCGGCGTTGATCACCGCCACTCCGCCCTCGCGCAAGCCGCCATATATCTCGCCCTTGGCGCGGGCGACATTTTCGATCCCGCCCAATTCGCCGATATGCGCCGCTTGCGCGTTGTTCACCAACGCCACGGTGGGTTGCGCCAGATGCGTGAGGTAATCGATCTCGCCCAAGTGATTCATGCCCATCTCGATCACCGCATAGCGATGCGAAGCACGCAGCCGCAGCAGCATCAGCGGCATCCCGATGTCGTTGTTCAAATTGCCTTGGGTGGCGAGCACCGCTTCCGCCATGCCGGTTTGCACGCTCAGAATCGACGCCAGCATTTCCTTCACCGTGGTTTTGCCGTTGCTGCCGGTCACGGCGATGAGCGGAATATCGAAGCGGTTGCGCCAAGCGGCCGCCAACTTGCCCAAACCAAGCCTTGTGTCTTCCACCACGATTAAAGGCGCGGCCTCATCCACCCCTGAATCCTGAATCCCGAATCCTGAATCCACCATCACCCCGGCCGCGCCGCATTCCAGCGCTTGGCGCACGAAATCATGGCCGTCGAAACGCTCGCCGCGCAGCGCGATGAAGAGTGCGCCGCG
>MEQN01000090.1:0-3153 GCA_001770235.1 Betaproteobacteria bacterium RBG_16_58_11 | reverse complement strand
GCCGATGGCCCGGGCCGCTTCCGACAGCCGCATCATGGCGCGCTCCCCAGGGCGCGCGCGGCGACCTCGATATCGGAAAACGGCAGCTTCACGCCTTTTATTTCCTGGTAGTCCTCATGTCCCTTGCCTGCGATCAACACCACATCGTCGGGCCGCGCCTGGCGAATGGCATGATCAATCGCGGCGGCGCGGTCTTCCATGACGTGGTAGTTCGCCCCCATGCCGGAGACGATGTCGTCGATGATGAAGCGCGGGTCTTCATTGCGCGGATTGTCGCTGGTCACCACCACCGCATCCGCCAAGCGCGAGGCGATATCGCCCATCATGGGGCGCTTGCCTTTATCGCGCTGGCCGCCGCAGCCGAAGACGCAAATGAGCTGCGACGCAGAGGCCTTGGACTCGCTCACGATTTCACGCAGCGTGATCAGCACTTTCTCCAGCGCATCCGGCGTATGCGCGTAATCCACCACCACCAGCGGCTTGCCCGGGATGCGAATTTGCTGCATGCGCCCCGGCACCGGCCGCACGTGCTGCACGCTGATGATGGCCTGCTCGAATTTGACGCCGCCCACCAGCAATGTGGTCAGCACCGCCAGCAGGTTGTGCGCATTGAAACGTCCGAGCACGCCGCTTTCGATGCGCGCCTCGCCCCAAGGGCTGCTGACATCGAAGGCCAGGCCGTGCGGGCCGACGCGCAAATTGCTGCCGCGCACATCGCCCGCCTCGAACCCGTAGCCGGTGACGGTGATCCCCTCGTGCTCGGCCTGTTGCCGCAATTCACGCGCATAGGGGTCATCGCTATTCAAGACCGCATGGCGCAATTCCGGCCAGACGAAAAGCATCGACTTGGCGGCGGCGTAACGCGACATGTCGCCGTGGTAATCAAGATGTTCGCGCGTCAAATTGGTGAACAGCGCCATCTCGAAGTGCACGCCGTTGACGCGCCCTTGATCCAGCGCATGCGAGGACACTTCTATCGCCACGCATTGCGCGCCTTCGTTCAGGTAGCGCTTCAAGCTGCGTTGCAGCACGATCGGATCGGGCGTGGTGTTGGCGGAGGGTTCGAGGCGCTCCGGAAAACCGTTGCCCAGCGTGCCGATGATCGCCGCCGGGCGCCCGGCCTGAGACAGGGCTTGCGCCAGCCAATGCGAACACGAGGTTTTGCCGTTGGTGCCGGTGATGCCGATCACGCACAGCTTGCGCGACGGCTGGCCGTACACTTCGGCGGCGAGGGTGCCGGTTTTATCGCGCAGATTCGGCACGGGCATATTCACCGCCGGCCACGCCGGATCCCACACGAATTGGCCGCGCGGTTCCCACAGCACAGCACTCGCGCCATTCACGATCGCTTGCGGGATAAAGGCGCGCCCGTCCACGCGCTCGCCCGGATAAGCCAGGAAGGTATCGCCGGCTTGCACCTTGCGGCTGTCATTGGCGAGATTCGTCACCTTGACCGGCAGGGCATCGAGCAACTTGAAATCGAATTTCATCTGCGTGTCGGTGAGGTGGCTCATGTTTCCTCCCGCACTTCCGGCGCGTCCGGCGGCGGCAGCAGCATATTCTGCGTCGGCGCGTCGGGCGAGATCGACAGCATGCGCAGCGCGCCCGCCATGATGCGCGAGAACACCGGCGCCGCCACCGAGCCGCCGAAATATTGGCCGGCGGAGGGCTCATCCACCATCACCGCGATAATCAGGCGCGGATCGGACACCGGCGCGAAGCCGACGAAGGAGGCCACATAGCGATCCGCCGCATAAGCACCACGCGAATCGAGCTTATGCGCGGTGCCGGTTTTGCCTGCCACGCGGTAGCCCATGACCTGCGCGCGCGGCGCGGTGCCACCCGGCAGCACCACCGTTTCCAGCATGGCGCGCAACGCTTGCGCCGTACTGGCCGATAGCACGCGCTCAGCGGCCAAAGGTTGGTCCTGCTTGATGAGCGACAAGCCTCTCAATTCGCCATCGGAGGTAAACACGGTATAGGCGCGCGCGAGCTGCAACAGGCTGACCGAGATGCCGTGGCCGTAAGCCATGGTCGCCTGTTCGATCGGCAGCCAGCTTGCATAGGGCCGCACCCGGCCCGCCACTTCGCCCGGAAAACCCGATTGCGGGGTTTTGCCGAAACCGAGCTTGGTGAATTTGGAATACATATATTCCGGCGGCAACGTCAGCGCCATCTTCGCCGCGCCGACGTTGGAGGATTTTTGAATCACCTGCGCCACGGTGAGGCTGCCTGCCACATGCGCATCGTGTATGGTCGCCGGCCCGATGCTCAATTTTCCGCCCTCGGTATTGATCACCGAATCCGGCTTGAAGCGCCCGGACTCGATCGCGAAGGCGGCGGTAAAGGGCTTCATGGTGGAGCCGGGCTCGAAAGTGTCGGTCACCACGCGATTGCGGGTATTGCCCGACTGCATGTTCTTGGCGCGCTTGTTCGGGTTATAGGTGGGCTGATTCACCATCGCCAGGATTTCGCCTGTCTTCGCATCCAGCACCACCACCGCGCCCGCTTTGGCGCGGTGCTCGTTCACCGCTTCGGTCAGCGCTTTGAATGCGAGAAACTGGATATTGCGATCGATGGTGAGCGCGATGTCCTGCCCCTCTTGCGGCGTGCGGATACTCTCCACGCCTTCGATGATGTTGCCCAGGCGGTCTTTTAGCACGCGGCGCGAACCATGCACGCCAGCCAGGCGGCTTTCATAGGCGAGTTCGATGCCCTCTTGCCCCTTGTCGTCAAGATCGGTGATGCCGAGCAAGTGCGCGGTCTCTTCGCCGTTGGGGTAAAAGCGCCGGTACTCGCGCTGCAAGAACACGCCGGGGATATCGAGCCTGAGCACGCGCTCCGCCGTCTCGGGCGAAAGCTGGCGCTTGAGATAGGTAAAGTCGCGGCCCTCGGCGAATTTCTTTTTCAGCTCATCCGGTTTCGCATCGATCAGCTTGGCGAGTTTCTCGATTTGCTTGGGCGAGATTTCCACTTCGCGCGGATTGGCGGCCACCGACTCCACCGGGCTGGAAATCGCCAGGGGCTCGCCGTTGCGATCGGTGATCTTGCCGCGGTTGGCGTTGAGCGTGACCACGCGGCTATAGCGCGCCTCGCCTTTGGCCCGCAGGAAATTCTTGTTCACGCTTTGCAAATACACCGCGCGCCCGACCA
>MEQN01000089.1:21818-22685 GCA_001770235.1 Betaproteobacteria bacterium RBG_16_58_11 | reverse complement strand
CGACGTAGAGCTCGACCACGCTCTCGGGATGGCTACGCAAACGGCTTTGCACGGCGTGAAAGCCGTAGATAAATTCAGTGCTCAATGGAGACTTTCAAAAAAATATTTAGCCGCGAATTAACGCGAATTGACGCTAATTTAAAGTCAAAACCACATTTTCAGCCGCGTACAAATAATGGGTTTTAATTCGCGAAATTCGCGTTAATTCGCGGCAAAGCTTTTTATTTCCTGCGCGGCTTCTTGCCGGGTTTCGCCGGCGGCGCTGCTTCGACCCCCGGCAGGGTAAAGTCGATACGCGCGGTTTCGAGATCGACGCGCGCGACTTTGACGCGCAAGCGATCCGACAAGCGATAGTGATGATGCGTGCGCTCGCCGATCAGGGCGTGCCGCGCCTGGTCGAATTGGTAGTAATCGTTGCCCAATTCAGTCACATGCACCAAGCCTTCGACGTACACGCCATCGAGTGCGACGAAAATGCCGAAGTTGGTGACGCCGGCGATGGTGCCTTCGAATTCTTCACCGATCTTATCCTGCATGTAGTAGCACTTGAGCCATTGCTCCACATCGCGTGTCGCGTCGTCGGCGCGGCGCTCGGTCATGGAGCAATGTGTGCCCAACGCTTCCCACTTGCCGGGGTTATAGGTTTTCTTTTGCACGACTGCTTTGATCGCGCGATGCACCAGCAGATCGGGATAGCGCCGGATCGGCGAGGTGAAGTGGGTGTAAGCCTCGTATGCCAGACCAAAGTGCCCGACATTCTCTGGGCTATATTGCGCTTGCTTGAGCGAGCGCAGCATCACGGTTTGCAGCAACTGCGCATCGGGCCGCGTTTTGATTTGTTCCAATAGCTTGGCGAAATCCTTGGCG
>MEQN01000089.1:20886-21800 GCA_001770235.1 Betaproteobacteria bacterium RBG_16_58_11 | reverse complement strand
GTGAGGTTGAAGCCGAAGCCTTTGAGGAAATCGCGCAACATGACGAGTTTTTCGGGCTTCGGGCCTGCATGCACGCGGTACAAAGCCGGATGATTGTTGCTTTGCAGAATATCCGAGGCGCACACATTGGCTGCGAGCATGCACTCTTCGATCAAACGATGCGCGTCGTTGCGTACGGTGGGCTGGATACGCTCGATCTTGCCTTGCTCGTTGAAGATCATCTGGGTTTCGATGGTTTCGAAATCGATCGCGCCACGCTTGCCGCGCGCCTTGGCCAGGGCTTGATACAGCTTGTACAGCTCTTGCACATGCGGCAGCACGCGAGCGTATTCTTTCGCCAGCTTGCCTTTTGGCTCCTGCAACATATCCCATACTTTGTTGTAAGTCAGCCGCGCGTGCGAGTGCATCACGGCGGGATAAAAACGATATTGCTTAATTTCGCCGCTGCTGGAGATATCCATATCGCACACCATGCACAGCCGATCCACTTCGGGATTGAGCGAGCATAGGCCATTGGATAACTCTTCCGGCAACATCGGAATCACGCGGCGCGGAAAATACACCGAGTTGCCCCGGCTCAAGGCTTCGACATCGAGCGCGTCATTCGGCGTGACATAGTGGCTCACATCGGCGATGGCGACCAGCAAACGCCAGCCGCGTAATTTTTTCTCGCAATACACGGCATCGTCGAAATCGCGCGCGGTCTCGCCGTCGATGGTGACCAGCGGCAGGTCGCGCACATCTTCGCGCCCTTCCAGATCCGTCTTGCGCACCCCCTTGGGGAATTTCTTTGCCAAACGTTCGACCTCAGGGGGAAACACGTGCGGCAAATCATGCTTGCGCAGCGCGATTTCGATTTCCATGCCGGGGTCGGCGTAATTGCCCAGCACTTCCACGATGCGGCCAATCGGCTG
>MEQN01000089.1:20710-20815 GCA_001770235.1 Betaproteobacteria bacterium RBG_16_58_11 | reverse complement strand
CGGGCTCGACCAGAATGTCTTGGTTGATGCGTTTATTCTCCGGCACCACTAATGCGATGCCGCGCGCCTCGACTAGACGCCCAACCACTCGGGTATTTGCGCGTT
>MEQN01000089.1:20386-20546 GCA_001770235.1 Betaproteobacteria bacterium RBG_16_58_11 | reverse complement strand
TGTACGATGCCGGGGATCAAATGCAGCTTCTCGACCATGCACAAGGCGCCCTTGCGGTTGCGCATCAGTTGGCCGGCACGCTCCATCGCGCTGATGCGGCGCGAAAAGAACTCCACTTCTTCTGGCCGAATCGCGAGCAGTTGCGCAAATTCTTCGGGCT
>MEQN01000089.1:20042-20159 GCA_001770235.1 Betaproteobacteria bacterium RBG_16_58_11 | reverse complement strand
GGCAACACTGTGGAGGTTCGAGTCCTCTTCCGGGCACCAATTAAAAGGGCGGTTCATTTGAACCGCCCTTTTTGTTTATTCAAACGGGTGACGCAACACAATCGTTTCTTCGCGGTC
>MEQN01000089.1:17753-19847 GCA_001770235.1 Betaproteobacteria bacterium RBG_16_58_11 | reverse complement strand
CGCTTTGTAGTTTATAGCCCACGCACAAACGCAGCGTTTCCATGCCGTCCAGCACGTCCAGCTTGGTCACGCACAGACCAGATACACCGTTGATTTGGATCGAGCGCTTCAGCGCAGCCGCATCGAACCAGCCGCAGCGACGCGCACGGCCGGTGGTGGAGCCGACTTCATGCCCCCGCTCCGCCAATTGCTTGCCGATGTCGTCGAACAACTCGGTGGGGAATGGGCCGGAGCCGACGCGGGTGGTGTAGGCCTTGGTAATGCCCAGCACATAATGCAAGGTGTGCGGCCCCACGCCCGCGCCGGTGGCGGCGCCGCCGGAGGTACAGTTGGATGAGGTGACAAAGGGATAGGTGCCATGATCGATGTCGAGCAGCGTGCCTTGCGCGCCTTCGAACAGCAGATTTTTGCCCGCCTTGTTGGCTTCATACAGTAGGCGCGGCACATCGCCCACCATCGGCTTAATGCGCTCGGCCAGGGCCATGGTCTCATCCAGCGTTTTATGAAAATCGACGATCGGCGCGTTGAAATAATTTTTCAGCACGAAGTTGTGATAATCGAGCACTTCGCCCAGCTTGGCGGCAAAGCGCTCACGGTGAAACAGCTCCTGCATGCGAATTGCACGCCGCGCGACTTTATCCTCATAGGCCGGTCCGATGCCGCGCCCGGTGGTGCCGATCTTGCTCGCGCCCTTGGCGATTTCGCGCGCCTGATCCAGCGCCACATGGTGCGGCAGGATCAGCGGGCAAGCTTCTGAAATGATGAGCCGGCTGCGCACATCCACGCCGGCTTTTTCCAGCATTTCCAGTTCTTCCATCAGCGCACTGGGGGACACCACCACGCCGTTGCCGATATAGCAGCGCACGTTGTCGCGCAAAATGCCGGAGGGGATTAGATGCAATACGGTTTTTTTGCCGGCGACCACCAGGGTATGGCCGGCGTTGTGGCCGCCTTGAAACCGCACCACGCCTTGGGCATGATCCGTCAGCCAATCGACGATTTTTCCTTTGCCTTCATCGCCCCATTGGGTGCCGATAACTACGACGTTCTTCATTTATGTCCGCCTATATTCATTGTTGTCTTTCATGGCGACATAAGCCTACTGCGTGTCGCGATCTTGAGTCTGCGATGCTCACCGTACGATTTGTACGGTTGCGCTTCTAGACTCAAGCTCACGCCACTCGCTACGGCTTCTGCCGCCATGCACATCTTTCAAAGCTGTTCTTTGATATTCCAACCGGTGTTGGTTTTGACCAACATCCGATCACAATTCGCTTCACTCCGGTACGCCTCTTGCCCCGGCAACTCCACCACCACGATCTCGCCTGCTGCGCGCAGTGCTTCAATCTTGGCGGCGAGCGCGGCATCGCCGCCATACGGCGCGAGGATGCCGCGCTTAGCCGCCGCCTGCTGCAGGTAGGCCGCAATCGTGCGTAAATCCATGGAAAAGCCGGTCGCGCTGCGCGCCCGGCCGAATACCTTGCCCACATTGTCGTAGCGTCCGCCTTGCGCCACCGCGTAGGCGGAGCCTTTGACATACGCCGCGAACACCACCCCGCTGTGATAGTGATAGCCGCGCAACTCAGCCAAATCGAAATACAGCTCGGCGCCGCTCTCCGCTAAATCATCCGCCAGCGTTTGCAATGCATCCAGCGCACGCCCGATCTCAGGCAGCTTGGGCAATACTTGCACGGCGCGCGTCAGTGCCTCACGTTGCCCATACAGCGTGGGTAGCGCAAGCAAGGCAGCGCGCAAGCCGGCATCCAGATTGCGCGTCAATTCATCGATGGTGGGCACATCCTTGGCTTGCAATGCCTGAAACAGCTTGGCTTCCAGTTCCGCGTCGGCGTGCGCCGCTTGCAGCAGCGCGCGGAAGATGCCGACATGGCCCAAATCCAAATGCACCGCCGTCAGCCCCAGCGCCTTGAGGGTTTTCAGCAGCAATTGCTGCACTTCCAGATCGGCTTCCAAGCCGGCGTGGCCGAACAGCTCCGCCCCTACTTGCAGCGGCTCGCGGCTGAAATGCGAATTGCCGGGCTGGGTGTGCAGCACGCTGCCGGCGTAGCATAAACGCGTCACGCCCTGGCGATTGAG
>MEQN01000089.1:12002-17739 GCA_001770235.1 Betaproteobacteria bacterium RBG_16_58_11 | reverse complement strand
TGCGCGCCGCCTGCGGCGTGATGTCGGCGCGCACGCCCATCAAGCGCCCGCTCAATTGATCCACCAGCTTGAAAATATCCAGCTCCATGTCGCGCCCGGTGCCGGTCAACAGTGATTCCAGGTATTCCAAAAGGGGCGGGATGATCAACTCGTAGCCGTGCGCGGCGAACAGATCCAGGGCCGTGCGGCGCGCATGCTCAATACGCTGCGCGTCGGGCGGCAGGATGTCTTCGAGATATTCGGGGAGCAGCCAGGTATGCATGATTAACGTGTCGCGAATACGATGCCGAGGCCCATCAGCATCGAGATCAAGCCCATGAAGCGCAACTGGCCGTCGGCCAATTCCAGCAGCTTGCGAAAGGTGTCGCGCCATAGGCCGGGGGCAAGAAAGGGCAGTACACCTTCCAAGACCAGCACCAGCCCCAAGGCCGCCAACAGACTGTTCATGGAAGCCTACTTGCCGCCTTTGCCGGCGCGTTTGAAGTACTTGAAGAAGTCGGAATTCTGATCGACCACAAGTAAATCTTCCTTGCCTTTGAAGCTTTCTTTATAGGCTTCCAGACTGCGGTAAAAGGCATAGAACTCGGGGTTGGGGGAATAGGCCGCGGAATAGATCGCCGCTGCCTTCGCATCTCCCTCGCCTTTGATGCGCTGCGCATCGCGATAGGCCTCGGCAATCGTAATATCGCGCTGCCGCTCGGCATCGGCTTGGATCTTTTCCTTATCCGCCGCACCGGTGGAACGCCGCTCGTTTGCGACCCGGGTACGCTCGGAACGCATACGTTGATACACCGAGCTTTCGTTGTCTTCGGAATAATCCACACGCTTCAAGCGCACATCCACCACTTTGATGCCGATGGAACGCGCGTCCTTATCCGCGTTGTTGCGCAGATTCAGCATGACTTGATCGCGCTGGCCGGAGACCACATCATCGACGGAACGTGAATTGAACTCGGCGCGCAGACCATCGCGCACCACGTTCATGATGCGCTGTTCGGCGCGCCGTTCGTCGCCGCTCACCGTCTTAAAATACATCTTGGCATCAATCACCTGCCATTTGACGAACGAGTCGACCTGCATATTGATCTTCTCTTTGGTGATGATGAGATCGGAATCAGGCGTATCCAGCGTGCGCACCCGGGTGTCGATGTACACCAAATTCTGCAACAGCGGCACTTTGAGGTAGAGGCCCGGTTTTTCCTTGACTGCGGTGATCTCGCCCAATTGCAGCACGATCGCCTGCTGGCGCTGATCCACGGTGTAGAACATGAAACTCATCAGCACCAAGGCGCCGAGGGCGAGCATCATGAGCGCGGCTAAATTACGTTTCATTATCGACCCTCCCGGTTGCGCAGCGCATCGCGGCCTGATTCGGGCTCACTCGGACGCGGCGTCTCGCCGGATTTTGCCGGTGCGGCAACCTGTCCTTCCTGCACGCGCTGCATCAATTTATCCAGCGGCAAGTACAACAAATTGTTGCCGCCCTTTTGGTCGACCAGCACCTTGGTGGTGCTGGAATATATCTGCTGCATGGCATCGATATACAAGCGGTCGCGCGTGACGCCCGGCGCTTTGTTGTATTCCCCAACCAGCGATTTGAAGCGTGAAGCGTCGCCTTCGGCGCGGGCGATCAGGCTTTGCTTGTAGCCTTCCGCCTCTTGCAGCAGGCGCTGTTTGGCGCCTTCGGCTTTAGGCACGATATCTTTCAGATAGGCTTCGCCTTCGTTTTTCTGGCGCTCGCGGTCTTGGTCGGCCTTGATCGCATCATTGAAGGCGTCTTGCACTTGTTCCGGCGGTTGCACTTGATTGATGGTGACATTGGCGACCGTCACGCCGACTTCATACAGATCGAACATCGCCTGTATGAGTTTGCCGGCTTGATTCGCCACCTCGGTGCTTTTGCTCAATACATCGTCCACGATGGTTTTGCCGACCACTTCGCGCATCGCGCTTTCCGCGATTTGGCGCACATACACCGCATCCTCGCCCACGCGGTTTTTGAACAGGAAGTTCTTGGGGTCGGTCACCGAGTATTGCACGGCGAACTGCACATTGATGATGTTCTTGTCCTTGGTCAACATGGCCGCTTCATGCTGCTGCTTGGTTTTTTCATTTTGCCGGTAACCGACCTCGGTCACGCGCACTTGCGCAGTATCGACGATCTCCACGCTCTCGATCGGATAGGGCAAATGCCAGCGCGGCCCGGGCAGGGTAATTTCCGTGGCCTTGCCGAAACGCAGCACCACCCCGCTCTCGCGCGGATTGACGATGTAGAAGCCGCTGCCGATCCAGATGACCAGAATGATGCCGATCAGCAACAGCGCGCCGTTTGCGCGGTTAACCGGGGGATTGCCGCCCGAGGGCAGGTTTGGGCCACGGCGCTTGCCGCCGAATAGGCCCGACAGGCGTTCATTAAAGCGGCGCCACAACTCATCCAGATCGGGCGGGCCGCCGCTATTGTTTTTCTTGCCCCAATTCGGGTCGTTCCAAGCCATATTGATTCCCGTGAAATTTAAGCCGTGAGCGCTTCAGGCAGGGTAGTTTGTTCTTGTGTCTGTGTGGCCGCCTCGATCAAGGCTTGACGCACTAAATCCAGGCCGTCGCCGCTTGCCGCACTGATCCAAACCCGCGAGATTTTACCATATTCGTCGCGGTCCACGCGCGGAGACAGGCCCGCCGCATCAATCTTATTCATCACCAATATTTGGGGCAAATGCGCCGCGCCGATCTCGGCCAACACGCTATTGACCTGCTCGATCTGGCTGTCGCGGGCCGGGCTGGCCGCATCCACCACGTGCAGCAGTAAATCCGCCCGCGCTGCTTCTTCCAGGGTGGCGCGAAACGAGACCACCAAGCCGTGCGGCAATTGTTTGATGAACCCCACGGTATCGGACAGCACAAGCTGCCCCGCTTCCGGTAAAAACATCCGGCGTGAAGTGGTATCCAAGGTCGCGAACAGTTGATCCGCCACATACGCCCCGGCATGGGTCAGGCGGTTGAATAGGGTCGATTTTCCGGCGTTGGTATAACCCACCAGCGAAACCGAGAAAACGGCGTTTTTAGTGCGTGCGCGACGCTGCGTGTGGCGTTGCCGCGTCAGTTTGGCCAGCTTTTCCTTGAGCGATTTGACGCGCTTTCCGATCAGGCGCCGGTCGGTTTCCAACTGGGTTTCACCCGGGCCGCGCAAACCGACGCCGCCCTTTTGCCGCTCCAAGTGGGTCCAGCCGCGGACTAAGCGGGTCGAGAGACGCTCCAACTGCGCCAACTCCACTTGCACCTTGCCTTCGTGGGATTGCGCGCGCTGGGCAAAGATGTCGAGGATGAGGCTGGTACGGTCCACGACCCGGCTTTGCAGGCGCTGTTCCAGATTGCGCTGCTGCGCGGGCGATAAATCGTGATTGAAAATGGCCACGCCGGAACCGGTATCGCGCAGCGCCTGGCCGACTTCGTCCACTTTGCCGCTGCCGGCGAACAGCGCCGCATCCGGCCGCGCGCGTTTGCCTTGCACCACCGCCTGCACCGACACGCCGGCGCTTTCGGTTAAACGGCGCAGTTCCTCCAGGCTTTCCTCGACATCGGGCTCGCCGAAATCGAGGGCAACCAGTACCGCCTTGTCGCTGCTTGGCTGATCCCCGCCTTGCGGGCGATCAATCATCAGGCGTATCGACGGAAATAGTGACCGGCCGTGCAGGAACCACAGTGGAAATGGCGTGTTTATACACCATCTGCGTGACAGTGTTTTTTAGCAGCACTACGTATTGATCGAAGGATTCAACTTGACCTTGGAGCTTGATGCCGTTGACGAGATAGATCGACACCGGAATGTGCTCTTTGCGTAGGGTATTTAAAAACGGGTCTTGTAGTAATTGCCCTTTCCCGCTCATGGCTTCTCCCTTTTCTAGTGAGTGAGTAAATATTGCTGGTTCAGTATATTCCAATGGCAATGTCGCCGCCACAGCACCTGGGCCAGCCCTGGATGCCTGCCGTCCGGATAGGGTGAGGCAAGGCACACAAATGAATAATAGTAAAAAACCGTTGTTTTTACAGTTAAACGCGGAATTAAGACCCAACCAGTTGCGGGGAAGTTCCCTTTTCTTCCAGCGCGGGATAGCCGAAATGGTAGCCTTGCCCCCAATCCACCCCCATATCACGCAGGATTTCCGCGGTGCGGGCATCTTCCACGCATTCCGCGATGGTGGTGATGTCCAGCGTTTTGGCGAGCAAAACCACGCTTTTCACCATGCTGAGGATGCGGTCGTTGTGCTGCATATTGCGCACCATCCAGCCTTCGATCTTGATGAAGCTGATCGGCAGTTCGGCCAGATAGAGAAAAGACGAGTAGCCGCTGCCGAAATCGTCCAACGCGAGGCGGAAACCATATTCCAGCAAATGCTTCAAGTTCTCGCGCATGGCGCCGAAGTCTTCCAGCAATTGGCGTTCGGTGATCTCGAACACCACCGGCTGGCGCACGGAGAATTGCATCCCGGTGCGCTTCGCAATCGCTTTTGCATCGGCGAGCAGCGCATCGAGCAAATCGCGCCGCGCCAAAAATTGCGGCGACAGATTGATGAAATGCACGACTTCATCCTGCGGATCGCACGTCCGCCTTTCGCAGCAGCGCTCGAGCGCGCCGCGCGCGATGATGTCGTCCACCACATGGATCAGATTGATGCCTTCGGCCGCCTCGACAAAATCGGCGGCGGGCAATACCTTTCCGTCAGGCTGGATCAGCCGCGCCAGCGCTTCATCCGCGACCACCTTGCCGCTATTGAGATCGACCATGACTTGGTAGGCCGCGACAATGCGCTGCTCCTGAAGCGCGCGCTGCAGCATGCCGGCCTGCCATAACAAGCCTTTGGTCGCGGCCTCGTTCATCATCACCCGATCGCGCCCGTGCCGCTTCGCCTCGTACAGGCAACCGTCGGCTTCGGCCAGCACTTGCGTGATATCCGCTTCGCTGCCACGGTAAGTGCCGATACCGAAGCTCGCGGTCAACTCCAAGTTGCCGTGCGGCGTCACTAAGGGATGCGTCTTGATTTCCTCGCGCAAGCGCTCCATGGCGTTAAACGCTTCCTGCCCGGTGGAACGGTGCAAGAACAGAATGAACTCTTCGCCCCCCCAGCGCGCGACCCAATCGCTCTCGCGCAGCGCCGTTTGCAGGATCGTGCCGACATGCTGCAACACCTCGTCGCCCACGTCATGTCCAAAGTGGTCGTTGATGAGCTTGAACCGATCCAAATCGCAGATCACGATGGTGAACGGTTCTTCGGCGCGCTTGGCGCGAGCCAGTTCGACGGTAAGCCGCGCATCCGCGGCACGCCGGTTGGGCAAGCCAGTCAAACTGTCGGTCATCGCCATGGTTTCCAGCATTTGCCGTTGGCGCTGCTCGAACAAGGCCTTGCCGAACCAGGCCGCGAGCAATTCGATGAAGGCCTTGTCTTCTTCGCTCAAAGGTTGGTCGCGCAATGTCCGGCCCAAGAACACCAGCGTGCCGTAGATTTGATCGCCGACCCAAATCGGCACGCTGGCATAGACGCGGACGCCGCGCTGCATCGCCATGCGATTGGTGCGATAGACCGGATGCGCGGTTACATTGTCGATGAAGAGACTGCGCTTCTCGCGCAGCGCATCGTGGCACAGGGTATCCATCACCGGAACGGACATCCCCTCCTCGAACAACGTTGCATTGCCGGCCAGATAGCGGACATGCAGCAAACCGGTTTCGACCTCGCCGATC
>MEQN01000089.1:7809-11938 GCA_001770235.1 Betaproteobacteria bacterium RBG_16_58_11 | reverse complement strand
GCGAATCGCGTTCGGTGGCGAGCCGCCACAGCGCGCGCAGACGGTCGGAATGCGACTGCACCTTGGCCAGCAATTCCTCGCGCTGGCTGACATTGATCGCCAAGCCCTGGCGCAGCGGCTCGCCATCCGAGGTATCGATATATTCCGCCAGGGACAGCCACACCGGCCGGCCGTTTCCGTGCTTGAAGCGCAATACACGCAGCGATAATTCCTGGCTGGGAAAGCACCCGGAATGGGCGCCGTCGGTTCCATCACCCTGCTCAAATAAGGTGGCCCAGGCACGGCCAACCACTTCGTCGCGGTTGCGCCCGAGCATGGACACGAAGGCATCGTCCGCTTGCAGCAAGATGCCATCGCGCAGGCGCAGGGTATAGGTACCGGCATCCGCCGCCGACAACAACTGATGCTCGCGATTTTCCGCCGCCGCCGTGAGTTTGTTCTGGGTATCGGCCAATGCCGCGCACAACTCATCGATCTCGCGCACGCCGCTGCTGGGCAGCCGCACCGAGTCGCGCAACCCGCCCTGCGCGAGCGCGGCTTGGATGGTTTGCATGCGCAGCGCGAAGCGTCGCGCCAGCAAGGCGTAGGCCCCGGCGCCAAAAGCAAACAAGGCCAGCAGCAAATAAATCGGCAACTGCACGTTCTTCCACCACATGCCCAGCAGCAAGCGGTTGGGCACCGACAAGAACGCATAGGCAGGATAGGCGCGCAGACGCTGATACACGCCTTCGCGCTGTTCGCCCCAGCTTTGCGCCGGAATCTGGAAAAACCCATTGGCGACATTCTTTTGCAAGGACTGCGACAGCGGCTTCATCTGGAAGGATAGGGGATCGAACTTGCCGCCCGGCATCGGCCACATGGCAAGCAGGACGCCGTCTTCGCGCATCAAGCCGATCTGCGCGCCGGGCTGCAGGCCGAGGTTGGCCCACAAGGCTTGTTGCCGCTCCATCAGGATCGAGGTTTGAATCAAAAATTCCACCCGGCGCGCGGGGTCGCGCACGGTATAGCGCAGCGGCATCAGCCATGTTTCCAGCAGGAAACCACGCTGCGGACGATTGATGGATAAACCGGTAGCGTTCAAATTGTTGACGAAATCCGGGCGCCAATCCGTGTTCTCCATCACATTCGGCAGCCGCGCGCCCGGTTTGAGCGCAGTTGACGCCAGCATCTGCCCCGAGGGATGAATCAGCGTCGCCCCGCCCAAATCGGCATGCTTGGCCTTGAAATCCTCAAGCAAGGTATGCGCAATGCGCGGATGATTCAGCGCAGCGTTCTGCCGCATCAGGATGGCGAGCGACTCAAGGTGCCCACCCACATTGTCGAGATAGCTTTGGGAATGATTGGCGGCGAGCGAAACCGCCACGGTCATGCGCTGGAGTTGCATCTGACGCACATTGTTCCACGTCAACCACAACCACAAGCCGACCAGCAGCAATGCCGTCAAACCCATCATCCATAAGCCGCGCCGGCCCAACTGAATCAGCGAAGGCGTGGCGGAAACGGGACGAGTAATTTGAGTATCGGGCATTGGGGAAATGTTTTTATATATTCCCTGTTATTAACGGCTGCTTTTGCCAAATATTAAACGCATTAAAATCATAGATTTATGATTTGACGCCCCCTACACTGGAGGTTTACCTCAATGCCTTGGCCTACCCGCCATAGCGCTTTTTCGAGACCCGTTTAGCGCGCCGCCGGGCATTCTCTTCACTCAGCGTAGGCGGCTTGGGTTTTCTGTCCGCGAAGGGGTTCCCGCCTTGCTTGAATTGGACGCGCAACGGCGTGCCTTGCAGTTTAAAGGCCTGGCGAAATGCGTTTTCCAAATAGCGTTTGTAGGAATCGGCGATATGCATCACGCCCGTGCCATGCACAATGATCACGGGGGGATTTTGCCCCCCTTGGTGCGCGTAACGGGGCGTAGGGCGGAAGGGGCCGGATTTCGGCGGCTGATGCGCGGTGACCGCATCTTGCAAAATGCGCGTCAAACGCGGCGTGGGCAGTTTTGCCATCGCCGCCTGATAGGCTGCATCGATCGATTTCAACAGCGGCGCCATCCCGGTGCCATTCAAGGCCGAGATGTGATGCATTTTGGCAAAGCTCAAGAAATTAAGCTTGCGCAGCAACTCGGCCTTGATGCGCTCGCGCGCATAGTTATCGAGCCCATCCCACTTATTCACCGCGACCACCAATGCCCGCCCCGCTTCGAGGATAAAGCCGGCGATATGCGCGTCTTGCTCGGAAATATCCAGTTGCGCATCGACCACCAGCACCACCACGTTGGCGTCCTCGATCGCTTGCAGGGTTTTGATCACGGAAAATTTTTCAATGGATTCGAATACCTTGCCGCGCTTACGCACGCCGGCGGTATCGATCAAGGTGTATTGCTTGCCGTCGCGCTCGAAATCCACATAGATGCTGTCGCGCGTGGTGCCGGGCGCATCGAAGGCGATCATGCGTTCCTCGCCCAGCAGGCTGTTCACCAGCGTGCTCTTGCCCACATTCGGGCGGCCGACAATGGCGATCTTGGGATGGCTTACTTCTGCTTCGTCCGGTTTCTCTTCCGGGAAAGCTTCGAGCACCAATTCCATCAGATCATGCACGCCCTCGCCATGGCTGGAAGAGATCGCCATCGGATCGCCCAGCCCCAGTTCGAAGAACTCCGCCGTCACCACTTCACGCCGCATGCCCTCGGCTTTATTCACTGCGAGCCATAAGGGACGGCCTGCTCTGCGCAGGGTGTCGGCAATCACCTTGTCTTGCGCGGTCAGGCCTTGGCGCGCATCGACCAGAAATATGATGGCGTCCGCCTCGTCGATGGCCAGCAGCGTTTGGCGCGCCATTTCGTGCAGGATGCCATCCTTCGCCACCGGTTCAAAACCACCGGTATCCACAACCAGATAAGGCTTGCCGCCGACCACGCCGTGGCCGTAGTGGCGGTCGCGGGTCAAGCCCGGCAGATCCGCCACCAAGGCGTCACGCGTCTTGGTCAGGCGGTTGAACAGCGTGGACTTGCCCACATTGGGCCGCCCGACAATAACGATGGTGGGTTTCATTGGATAATTTTAGCCGCGAATTAACGCGAATTTGCGCGAATTAAAAAACAGGAAATGCATTCCGTGCTGGTTCATGGGGTTTCAAAATTAGCGTTAATTTGCGTTAATTCGCGGCAAAATTGCTCTTGAATACGCATGGGATTAATTCAATCCCAACACAAACAAGCCGCCATTCTTGGTCTGCACCAGCACGCCGTCGGTGAGGGCCTGCGGCTGGGCGCGGATCGGGCTGCCATCGGTGGCGATACGCGCTGCGAACGCGCCATCTTCGCGCGAAATGAAATGCACATAGCCTTGCAAATCGCCCACCACCACATAGCCGCGATAAATCAGCGGGGTGGAGAGTTGGCGATGGGTGAGCTTGTCCTGCTTCCACACATAAGCGCCGGTGGTTTTATCCATCGCGTGCACGGCGCCGTTCACATCCGCCACATAAACATTGCGCGCATCCATCGCCAAGCCGGCGATGCTGGACAAGTCGCGCGCCCACACCACATTGCCGTTTTGAATCTCGAAGCAAGCGACGCGGCCTTGAAACGCCACCGCGCACACTACGCGGCCGTCGGTCACCGCGTTGCTGGTGACATCGGCGATGCGCTCCAGCTCGGAAACACCGCGCGGCAAGGCCACGGATACTTCCCAGCCCACGTTGCCGCTCTCTATATCCAGCGCCACCAGCTTGCCGCCGCCAAACCCGGCGAATACGCCGTTTTTATCAATCATCATGCCGCCGAAGCTGCGCACGGTCAGCGCGGGGGTCGCGCGCTGATATAGCCATTTGCGCTTGCCGTCTTTTGCATCCAACGCAAAGATGCGTCCGTCGCCTGAACGCACCAACACCAAGCCACCCGCAATCTGTGGCGGACTCAATATCTCGCTTGTTACCCGCGCTTGCCACACCGGCTGGCCGTTGAAGTCATACGCCAGCACCTCGCCTTTTTGCGTGCCGGCCACCATCAGGTTTTCCGCGGCGCCGACACCGCCGGAAAGCTTTTTACCCGCGTCGATACGCCAAAGCTCTTTCAGCGTGTCTGCATCAAATCGTGCCAGTTTGCCATCAAATCCCGCCGCGAATA
>MEQN01000089.1:4097-7780 GCA_001770235.1 Betaproteobacteria bacterium RBG_16_58_11 | reverse complement strand
CCGCGCCGCCGATATTGGCGCTCGCGCGAAGCTTCACCTCGGCGCTGGGCTTGAAATCAACGAGCGGCGCGGGCAGGGTTTTCTTGCTGCCAGAACTGAAAATATCGTCGTACCAACCGGTGACGGTCTGGGTGACGGTTTGGCAGCCACCAAGCGCGCCGGCCAACGCCAACGCAATCAGCGTGCGCTTCATCCCTGCTCTCCCAGCGCGTCGAGCTTGATCTGCACGAAATTCTTGAATGGGCTGTCTTTCGGCAGCTTTTCAAGCGCGGCCTGGTATGCGCTGCGCGCCTCTTTAGATTTGCCTTGCAGCGAGTACACATCCCCCTTCAGGTCGTTGAACAAGGGCGCGAAGGCGGCATCGTGCGCGCCTTCCAAATGCTTCAGCGCTTCCGCATAGCTCTTCTCATCCAGCAGCACCACGGCGAGGCGCAAGTGAGCCAGGTCTTTTGACTGGGCTTGTTTCGCGTGCTCAATCACCCATTGGTACTGCGCTTTGGCGCTCTTGGCATCACCCGATTCGAAATTGACCTTGGCCGCAATCATGGCGGCATCGGTCGCGTAGATCGTACGCGGATATTTGTCGATCAACTGACCGGCAACGTCGCGAATTTTTTTCGCGTCGTTGCTCGCAAGCTCCTTGCGCAACACATCGAACAGCGCGGTGGCTTCACCGGTTTGCTTGGCCTGATAGGCCTCCCAGCCGCGCCAACCGGCGACGGCCAGCACAAACACCGTCACCCCGACGATGACTTTATTGCCGTGATCTTTCCACCACGCCTTGAGTGCGTCTACCTGTTCTTGCTCTTCCAGATCCAATGCCATCTTAATTCTCCGTGAAAATATATTTAGCCGCGCACCAAGGGCGCGACTTCTTCGACCGTCACCGGCACCTGCTCGGCTTGAACGCGCAAGGACTTCAAACTCACGACGCCCGCGTTAACTTCATCCTCGCCGAGAATAACCGCAAAACGCGCACCGCTCGCATCGGCCTTTTTCATTTGCGATTTGAAGCTGCCGCCGCCGCAGTGCAGCACCACCCCTAAACCGGCATCGCGCAGTTGCTCCGCCACCCGCATCGCCACCGCATCGGCCTGCTCGCCCACATGCACGACATAGACATCCAACACGGGAGGCGCCGGTGCAATGCCTTGCGCTTCCATTAAGGCCAATAAGCGCTCCACCCCCATGGCAAAGCCGCAGGCGGCGGCCGGCTTGCCGCCCAATTGCTCCACCAGACTGTCGTAGCGCCCGCCGGCACAGACCGTGCCTTGGCTTCCCAGTTGATCCGTCACCCACTCAAACACGGTGAAATTGTAATAATCCAAGCCGCGCACCAAGCGTGGATTGATCGAATAGCTAACCCCCGCCGCGCGCAGCAGCACTTGCAGCGCCTCGAAATGCTTGAGCGACACCTCGTCCAGATCATCCAACAGCTTGGGCGCGGCCGCGATGATCGCCTGCAGCGCCGGATTTTTGCTGTCGAGGATGCGCAGCGGATTAGTGTGCAGACGGCGCTTGGCGTCATCGTCCAACTGCTCTTGATGCGCCTGCAAATAATGAATCAGGCGCGCCCGATGCCGCGCACGATCTTCACTCGTGCCGAGCGTGTTGAGTTGCAACTCGATGCCATTCAGCCCGAGCAGCTTCCACAGGCGCGCCGTCATCAGAATATGCTCGGCATCCATGTCCGGCCCGGCATAGCCCAGCGACTCGATGCCGACTTGATGAAACTGCCGGTAGCGCCCCTTCTGCGGCCGCTCATGGCGAAACATCGGGCCGGTGTAGAACAGGCGCTGCGGGCTGCCGAACAGCAAATTGTGCTCCAGCACCGCACGCACACAGGAGGCGGTGCCCTCCGGGCGCAGCGTGAGGCTCTCGCCATTGAGATGATCGGTGAAGGTGTACATCTCCTTCTCGACGATATCGGTTACGGCGCCGATCGCACGGCTAAACAGGCCGGTTTGTTCCACGATCGGCATGCGAATCTCACGATAACCATAGCCGCCCAACCAGTCGCGCACGATTTGCTCGAAGTGCTGCCACAACGGGGCGGCGGCGGGCAAGATGTCGTTCATCCCGCGGATTGCTTGTAGGGGCTTGCTCATAAATGCGGTGCACGGCGCAGGCCGTGCCTTAATTTGTTTGGGTTATTGTTGGAAAGCTTAACCGACTGCTTTGATGGGAATGGTTTTGCCGGTCGTAGCGGCATTTTCTTTTATTGCAGCAACTTTGGCGCGCACTTGGCGCTCCAACTCATCCACCATCTCGGCTTCAGTTACTTTGTGGCTCGGTTTGCCGCCGACGTACAACAAATTGGGCTGCCCACCGGCAAGGCCGATATCCGCCTCACGCGCCTCGCCCGGGCCATTGACGACACAACCGATTACCGCTAAATCCAGATGCTCCATGATGTCATCGAGCCGTTCTTCCAATAGGTTAACGGTTTTGATCACATCGAATTCCTGGCGCGAGCAAGACGGGCAGGCAATGATATTCACGCCTTTGTTGCGCAAGTGCAGGCTTTTTAAAATATCGAAGCCGACGCGCACCTCTTCCACCAGATCGGCGGCGAGCGAAATACGGATCGTGTCGCCGATGCCTTGCGCCAGCAGCATGCCGAGGCCGATCGAGGATTTGACCGCGCCGGAACGAAAACCGCCGGCTTCGGTGATGCCCAAATGCAGCGGCTGCTCGATTTTTTGCGCCAGCAAGCGATACGCCTCGACCGCCATGAATACGTCGGATGCCTTCACGCTCACCTTGAAATCGGCGAAGTTGAGACGATCGAGAATTTCCACATGCCGCAGTGCGGATTCCACCAGCGCCTCGGGCGTGGGCTCGCCGTATTTTTTTTGCAAATCTTTTTCCAGCGAGCCCGCGTTAACGCCGATGCGGATCGGGATGCCATGATCCTTGGCCGATTGCACCACCGCTCGCACGCGGTCTTCGCGCCCGATGTTACCGGGGTTGATGCGCAAGCAATCCGCACCCAGCTCCGCCACGCGCAGCGCGATCTTGTAATCGAAATGGATGTCCGTGATCAAGGGCACCGGTGAGCGCTTTCTGATCTCGCCAAACGCTTCCGCCGCTTCCATGCTCGGAATCGACACGCGCACGATATCGGCGCCGACCTTGGCCGCGCGCTCGATTTGCGCCACGGTGGCGTCCACGTCGGTAGTCTCGGTGTTGGTCATGGTTTGCACCGAGATCGGCGCATCGCCACCGATCGCAACCGTGCCGACCATGATCTGACGACTTTTACGGCGCGTAATGTGATGGGTGTACAGCATGCTTACTCCAAAGTCAGACGCGCGACGGTTTTCTTCACGTGCGGCGTGAGATCCACGGGCTTGCCATTATAGGTAATCCTTACTCTAGCGGCATCACCCACCACCAGGGACAGCGGCGGCTCACCCTGAACCGTCTGCTCGCTACCGGCGCGGCTCAACTGGGAAAAAATTTTCTTACCGGATTTATCGCGAATCTCGACCCAGGCATCCCCCTCGAATTTCAGTTTCAATACGGGGCCTGCTGCGCCCGGCAAGGCGGCAGGGGGAAGGGGCACGCCTTGTTGCGCCGCTGGCACGGGCGTTTCGCCGAGCGATAGCGCTTGTGGCGATGGCAGGGCTAATGGGATTTCGTGTGCTTGCCCGGGCTGCGCAATCGCAGCCTTAGGCGCA
>MEQN01000089.1:2390-4024 GCA_001770235.1 Betaproteobacteria bacterium RBG_16_58_11 | reverse complement strand
GCCGCCGCCGCGCCGCCGATGTACCACACCCATTTCGGAATCGGCTTCTTCGTGAAATCGATTTGCTCCGTCTGCGCCACGATCCCGGGCGACTGAATTTGCGGGCGGCTGCGTTCATAGGCATCGAGCAATGCCGCCGGATCGATTTGCACTACTTTGGCGTAATTTCGAATAAAGCCGCGCACGAAAGTATTGCCGGGCAGCGCGTCAAAGCGGCTTGCCTCAAGCGCTTCCACTTGGCGCAGGCCTAAGCGCAACTGACGCGCCACATCACCCGCGCTCAAGTTCCAGCGCTCGCGCGCGGCAATCATGAGTTCGCCCAGGGTGGGCAAGGGCGCGGGCGCGGCGGCTTCTTCCGTGGCCTCAGGTGCGGGTGCGGCTACCTCGGACAGGGTGTCCGGTACGGGTTGGACTTCTTCGTTCATTCGTAGCGGCCGGCTGCCAAGGCCTGGTTCTCCTTGGACATGGGAAAGCGTTGCCGCAGCATTTGCGAGTAGCTGGATTCAGACGCCCGATCCCCGAGCTTGCGCTCAATGCGCACACCGAGCCAGAGTGCGTCCGGTGTCGGATTGTGGGCTTTCATGAACGCGATCATTTGCGCGCGCGCATTCGGCAAATCGTTCGCGCGGAAGTAAATATCCGCCAGGGCCAAGAGGGCCTGAGGCTGGTTTGGACGCAGCTTGAGCGCTTTAAGGAAATATTCCTCCGCGCCCTTGTCGTCCCTCAGTTTCAGCGTGCAGATGCCGGCATTGACATAGGGCTTGTCAGGCGTCTCATACAAAGGATTCTTCAAAGCAGCCATGAATTCCCTGATCGATTCCCCCACTTTGCCACGCTGACAAAGAAACCAGCCATAGTTGTTGCGCGCTTCGGAATTATTGCTGTCGAGATCGAGTGCGCGCTTGAAATGCTCCTCAGCCTGTGCATCGTCTTTCAACTCCATATAGACCAAACCCAACATGTAATGTGCCGGAACATAGCGCGGCTCATTGGCAGCCGCGATACTGAATTCATCCAGCGCCACGCCGATATTCCCAACTGCATAGTACTGTGCACCCAAATCGGTGTGCACCCGGGCTCGCTCATACCGAACGATGTCCTCTTCCGTGGAAGGCACATAGCCCGGCGGCAAACCCGGCACCGTTGGCGCAGCAAAAGCACCAAACGTGAACCACATTCCCACAGCGATGAATACAATGCGCATCATAGGGTGACTTCCTCTTTGCGCTGAGTGCGCTTGGTTTTGTCTTGCACTTTGCCCGCGAGTTGGCCGCAGGCCGCGTCGATATCGTCGCCGCGCGTTTTGCGCGTGGTGACCACCTGCCCCGCTTCCTGCAAACTTTCGCGGAAACGCCGCATGGCATCGGGCTTGGAACGCGCATAGCCGGCTTGCGGGAAAGGGTTGAACGGAATCAGGTTGAATTTACACGGCACATCGCGCGTGAGCGCGATCAATTCCTGGGCATGCGTCGCGCTGTCATTCACGCCATCCAGCATCACATATTCGAAGGTGATGAAATCGCGCGGTGCAACCTTCAAATATCGTTGGCAAGCCGCCATCAATTCGCGCAGCGGATATTTTTGATTGATCGGCACCAGCACGTCGCGCAGCCGGTCATTCGGCGCGTGCAGCG
>MEQN01000089.1:0-2371 GCA_001770235.1 Betaproteobacteria bacterium RBG_16_58_11 | reverse complement strand
CAGCCGATCCATGGCCGGCACCACACCCGAGGTGCTCACCGTCACCCGCCGCCGCGATAAGCCGTAAGCATGATCGTCGAGCATGATATGCAGCGCAGTGACCACGTTGTCAAAATTCGTCAGCGGCTCGCCCATGCCCATCATCACCACATTGGAAATGATGCGCTCACCCTTCGGGTCTTTCCCTAACGCACGATTTGCGAGCCAAAGCTGGCCGATGATTTCCGACGCCGACAAATTGCGATTGAAACCCTGGTAACCGGTGGAACAGAAGGTACATGCCAACGCGCAGCCGACTTGCGAAGACACACACAGCGTGCCGCGATCACTCTCGGGAATGAACACCATTTCTACCGCATTGCCGGTGCCAGTGTCGATCAGCCACTTCACGGTGCCGTCTTCCGAACGATGCTCGGACAGGATGCGCGGCGGTTGGATCTCTGTCGTCAACACCAGCTTTTCCCGTAACGATTTCGCCAGATCGCTCATCTGCCCGAAATCGTCCGCGCCCATTTGATGCATCCAGCGCATCACTTGCTTGGCGCGAAACGGCTTCTCGCCCATTTCAGCGAAATAGTGGGTCAAGCCTTCAAGATCGAAATCGAGCAGATTGGTCATTATCTTCCGGAATAAACTTCCATCTCGGGGAAGAAGTAGGCGACTTCGACGCGCGCCGTATCCGGGCCGTCGGAGCCGTGCACCGCGTTGGCGTCAATGCTCTGAGCGAAATCGGCGCGGATGGTTCCGGCTTCGGCTTTTTTCGGGTCGGTGGCGCCCATCAGCTCACGGTTTTTAGCAATCGCGTTCTCGCCTTCCAGCGCCTGGATCATCACCGGGCCGGAAATCATGAAAGCGACCAGATCATTGAAGAAGGGGCGCGCGTTGTGCACCGCATAAAAGCCTTCGGCTTCGTTCCTGGACAACCACTTCATTTTGGCGGCAATCACCTTCAGGCCATTGCTCTCGAAACGTGAATAAATCTTACCGATGACGTTCTTGCCCACGGCGTCCGGTTTGATGATGGACAAGGTTCTTTCGACAGCCATTTCGTACTCTCCCTTTTTCAGAAACTTAGAATAAACATAAAGTTACAATCATACCGCGTTAGCCCCCGGAAATAAACCGGCTAACCAAGATTTCATCCCAGGCCCTTGTTTCCGAGCGAAACAATTTGCTCGCCCCAGCGCGCTCGCCCGCCCTGTTGATGCCTACGGGAAAATGCTACTATCCGTGCAAAATCCAACGAATTTATAAGGGGGAACGGCGCATGGCGGAACCAGTGCTGGAGAATAACGAGATCAAGCGGCGCGCCATCCGGCGCCTGATCGTGGCGGTGGCGCTGGTTCTGGTAGCGGTGGGCATCCTCACCTACCTCAGCTACTACAAACCCGCCAAGGTCGTCACCAAGCCAGCGGCGGAAGCCCTCCCGCCCCCGCCGCCGCCCATCGTCACCGGCCCCGAACCGCAAGCGGTGGAACCGGCCCCAACGGCGCAACCCTTGCCCGAGCCGCCGCCGGCTGACATGCCAGCGCCGCCGGCCACACCCATACCAGCCCCCGCCGCGCCACCACCGCCGTCGGTCAGCACCAAACCGCTTCCCGCGCCCGGTCCCGGCCCGAAGAAAGCCAGCATCGAGCCACAAAAACCCCTGGTAAAAGCCGAGCCGGCCAAACCCGCACCAGCAGCACAACCCGCCCCAGCCGCACCGCAGCCACCCGCCGCCGCGCCCAAACCCGCCCCCGCGCCGAGCGGTTACGTGGTGCAGTTCGGCGTGTTCTCCAACCCGCAGAACGCGCTGCAACTGGTGGAGCGCCTGAAACAAGCCGGGATAGCGGCCCAAACCGAAACCCGGGTGCAATTACCCGCCTTCAAAACCAAGGCCGAAGCGGAAGCTGCATTGGCCAAGATGAAGGAAAAAGGGATTAGCGCGACTTTGATTGCGCGTTGAGCAACGCAGGAAACCCGAAGGGGTGCGGCAGCTTACTTGCTCACCCCATACAACAAATTCGGCAGCCACAAGGCAATCTGCGGCAGGTAAGTCACCAGCAGCAACACCGCCGTCACCACCAAGATCCAGGGTGCGGCGGCTTTGGTCACATCGGTCAAGCCCATCTTCGCCAGCCCGCTCGCCACATACAGATTCAGCCCCACCGGCGGGGTAATCATGCCCAGTTCCATGTTGATGACCATGATGATCCCGAGATGAATCGGGTCGAGGCCGAGGCTCACCGCCACCGGCAGGAACAGCGGCGCGAGGATGAGAATAATGGACGACGGCTCCATGAAATCGCCGGCGAAAAACAACAGGATGTTGACGAATAGCAGGAACATCCACGGCGACAAGCCGAGTTCGATAATCCACTGCGCGAGT
>MEQN01000088.1 GCA_001770235.1 Betaproteobacteria bacterium RBG_16_58_11 | reverse complement strand
TTCGTGACGAAAGGGGGCCTGAATTTACCACCCAATCTCATAGGCCGTCTTCGGCCCTACGGCACAGGCGTCGAGATTCGCGGGAATAATCGCACGGTCCGGCCGCACCGCAATGCGGCCCGCCATGATCTCCGCCGCGTGCTGCGGGTAGCGTTCTCCGTCATCGGGATGGGCAAACCCATCGGGGTAAACCGGCTGGCCTTGCGCATCGTATTTATCGCTGGCGCCGAGCGTATGCAACAACTCATGCGTGATCACGATATTGTTCTGCGCGCTTTGTTCTGTTTTTGCGAAGACATGCACCACGCCCACCAAGCCTTTGCGCAAGCCCAGTGAATGTTGCAGCGGCTTGCCGTCCTCGCCCTCGTGATAGACCACGAATAGGCGAATGCGCCCCATGTTCTCCCAAAACGGCGTGGTGTGAAAGGCGTAGTAGCGCATCTTCAAACTCCACAGCAGCGAGCTCAACACGCCGCGCTCAAAGCTCGGCGGCGCGGGCGGCGCTTGGCGAATCTCGCCGGTCAGTTTGATGCGCGCAGGGGGTAATTTTTTCAGCCGATGGCGCGCCGCTTGCTGGTCGAAAAAGGCCGCGATTTCCTGAAAGGAGTCATCCGACAATTGCGCGATGTAGGCCGTGCTGGCATCGGTTCCATCGCCATTCACTGCGTAGATCGACACTTCTAATGGGCGTAGCCAACTGCGCACCAGCATGCTTTCCCAATAGGTAATGCCGGCCACCATGACCAGGATCAGCAATAGCAGGATGATGCGAATTTTGCGGAAGGACATAGGCTTTCGATCGAGCCATTAAACATCGAAGGGGTAAGCAATCAAATGCGCTGCTAGCGCGCCAGCAAGCAAACCAGCCTGAGCTCTTCTGCGGCGAGCGTGCCGGAAGGAACTGCACTCATCTGTGCTTGCGGCTCATCGTATGCAACCGAGGATATGAAGCGGCCATTCTCCGCATAGGTCGCGCCAAAAATGACGCCCTGGGTATAGTCCGCACAGTGCATCAGGCGGTGCACTTTCTTTTCCTTCACCATCTTGCCGGATGCTTCATCTTTTATTTGCGCTTGGGTATAAACCATCTTCTCCCATACCCTGACCAGATTTCCCCGCCGCTCGATACTGCCCTTGTCAAACGAGAAGGTAATATTCGGATCGCTATTCGGGATCGTTATCCAATCCTCCGCAGCGAATACGGCGGGCGCGGTGCAAACGCAGGCCAAACCAGCAAGAAGAGATAAGACTCTCATCGTTCAATCGTCGTAAATTGTTTAGGGCAGCAACTTCATTTCTTCGATCACCACCGTTTGCTGCGGCACATCGGAGGGGAAAGGGCCTTTCGCGCCGGTGCGCGCCTTGGCGATTTTCAGCACCACGTCTTGGCCCTTCACCACTTTGCCGAAGACGGCATAGCCCCAGCCGCGCATATTGGGCGCGCTGTGGTTGAGGAAATCATTGTCCTTCACATTGATGAAGAATTGCGCCGTGGCGGAGTGCGGGTCCGATGTTCTCGCCATGGCCAGGGTATAGATTTCATTCTTTAAACCATTGTTCGCTTCATTTTGAATGGGTGCGGCTGTTTTTTTCTCGCGCAGATTCGCATCAAAGCCGCCGCCCTGAATCATGAAGTTGTCGATCACGCGATGGAAAATCGTGCCTTGGTAAAAACCGCTTTTTACATAGCTCAGAAAATTCGCCACCGACTTTGGGGCTTTGTCCGCATACAGCTCCAGCGTCATGCTGCCCAGATTGGTTTTCATCTCCACCATGGGATTGGCGGCAAGGGCGGTCAAAGATAAGCACAGACCGAGGACGGCTGCCAAGAATTTTAGTTTCATTTAGGTCATCTCCAAAAAATGAATTCCCGCTGAGCCTAACATATTCTTATGGGTATTTGCGCAGGCTTGGTCAGACAGACATCTCGGCCAACTGAACCCGCCAGCATACGAACAGTTGCAATCTGGAAGCCATAAAATGTCTATGAAAGCGGCTTGTTTGACTCAAGCGTGGAGTCGCTTGATCATGTCACGAAGAAAGCAGTCGAGGCGCGGATAAGTACCGCCGCGCTTCGACAAGCCAGCCGGATGCGGCGTTTGATACCAAGGAAAATATTTGATGACCGAATTCGCGGTAATACTCATCCTGCTGGGCTTCGCCTGGTTTTGGCAAGACAGCTTGCGCGTGCGGGAAATCGCCATTGCGCTGGCCAAGGATTTTTGCGCCAAAGAGAATGTGCAATTTCTGGATGGCGCGGTCGCGGCGGTCAGCATCCGGCTCAAACGCGATCGGCGTGGCCGCATGGTGATCGCGCGCAACTACCAGTTCGAATTCACCGACACCGGCGACAACCGGCTCAAGGGCACGATCATGATGCTCGGACATACCATGGAGACGATGCATTTGCCGCGCTATGGCTCATCTTGAAACAATACGCGGCCTTGCGCTTATCAGCCGAGCAGCAGGTTGCGCATCTCGGCGAATTGCGCCTGCGTGGCGCGCACCGTGGGTTCGATGGTTGATTTGTCCAGACCGGTGACGCGCCAGGCGGCGGCCTCCGTTTGCACCGCGTCCGCTTCCGACACGCTGTCAATTTCGGCCAGGGTGGCGATGCTGTTGGCAATGTGAACGAGCGCCGTTTCCAGCGGAAAATGCTGCGCTTGTTCCGGTGCGTGATGAAACGCCACGCTCTCGATCAGCAACTCCGGAAAATGCCAGTGGCGCAACAGCGCCGCGCCCACCCCTGCATGATCGAAACCGAAAATCTCCTGTTCCGCCTTGTGCAGCGCGAGGTCGTCGTGCTCTTCAATCGACAGCAGCAATGCTTGCTTCGCTTTTTGCGGCTCCTTGCGGAAGATCACCAATTGGCCGATGTCATGCAGCAAGCCGCCCAGGAACACGGTCTCGGCATGTTTCATATTGCATTGTTCGGCGAGCAGGCGCGCCGCCGCGCCGCAATACAGGCTATGGCTCCAGAAGTCTTCCATGCTCACCAGCTCGTTCGGGATGCCTTCGAACGCACTGATGGTGGACGTGGCGAGCACCAAGTCGCGTATATGCCGGGTTCCGATAATCGAAACCGCGCGCGTAACCGTGTTGACTTGGCTGGAAAGCCCATAGGCGGGGCTGTTGGCGATGCGCAGCAGGCGCGCGGCGAGCGCCGGGTCTTGGCTGATGACTTTACCGAGATCGGCGGCGGTGCTGGAGGGGTCGTCCACCATTTCGTTCACGCGCACGCCGACCCCCGGCAGCGAAACCAGGCTATCGATATCCTGGGTGAATTCCTCAAGCGAGACAGGCATGGCGGTTCCTCTTCAGTCCGAATTTTGCATCTACCCGGTTATAACGCCCATTTTTCGGGTTTCTGGAGGGGCGCGGAGATAGCCGTAGATAGGGTTCCCCCGCCCCGGCCAGAGAAAAATCCCGCACCCCACGCAGCTTCAACCCAGATTCATCCGCTTTTTTTAACACCCCGGGAATAATAATGGTTGCTTTATGCCCCCATTAGTCCATACTGCCGCCAGCGAGACTTTTCAAGTATTGTATTAGCGCGTTACGCTGTGCCTCATCCCATCGGTACTCCAGTTCCCAAGCTCCTCCGTCTTGATTTCTCGTTAACCTGGGCATTTGCCCGAATTCAAATTTTTAAAAGGAAATCCAGACATGGCAACCGGTACTGTTAAATGGTTCAACGATTCTAAAGGCTTCGGCTTCATTACCCCGGATGGCGGCGGCGACGATCTTTTCGCGCACTTCTCCGCGATTCAGAGCAGCGGCTTCAAAACCCTGACGGAAAACCAGAAAGTCGCGTTCGACGTGACCGAAGGCCCGAAAGGCAAGCAGGCCTCGAACATTCGCCCCGCAGAATAAGGCGCACGTTCAATACCCTCTAAAAAAGCCCGGTTCGCCGGGCTTTTTTATTCACCAGACCGCGTAGCGGGAGAACATCAGCATGGCTAAAGAAGAATTGATCGAAATGGAAGGCGCCGTCACCGAAGTGCTGCCCGATACGCGCTTTCGCGTCACGCTGGAAAACGGCTTCGAAGTGATCGCCTATGCCTCGGGCAAAATCCGGAAACACCGCATCCGCATCCTGGCCGGCGACAAAGTCAGCCTCGAAATGTCACCCTACGATTTAAGCAAAGCGCGCATCAGCTTTCGACATAAAGACGAGCGCCCCGCGGGCGCCCCGTCAGCCGCGCGTCCCGCGCAATTCAAGCGGCGCTGATCCGCACGCGCGTAGCGAACGCGGCAAATGGCAAGCGCGCGGCAAGTGTAGTAGATTGAGCTATCTTCGATTGAGGAGCTAGCCATGAGCGAAAGTTTGCTTGGTGCTTGGGATTGATGCTGGCGGCTAGCGTCGCGTTCGCCGAGCCGCCAAAAGATTACCCCTTCGTTTCCTTCGACCAGGGCTTGCGCTTGGCCCGGGAACAGAACCGGCCGATCTTTTTGTATTTCGGCCGCTTCGGCTGCGGTTGGTGCGATATGACCAACAAGCAGGCTTTCTCCGACCCGGCGCTGCGTAAGCTATATACCCAAAACTACGTGCTGGTTTACGTCGACAGCGAGAGCGGCAAGCGGCTGCGGCTGCCCAGCGGCGAGCGCATCACCGAGGCCGCTCTGGGCGTGCGCTACAAAGCATTCGCGACGCCGCTGTTCATGTTCATGGAGCCGGACGGTAAAGAGATCGCGCGCATCCCCGGCGTTAAAACCACGCAGGATTTTCAAGACTACGACCGCTTCGTGAGCGGCGGCCACTACAAGACCCAAACGCTGGCACAGTTCCTGGCGGGAAAACCCTGATGCGCGGATTATTCGCGCTCGGCCTCGCCCTGATTTGTTCGTCCGCGCTCGCGGCGCCCTGGACATTCGATCCATCCATCACCGTCAGCCATGACTCTGGGGCACGCGCGTTTGTCCACCTGGAATCGGCGGGCCGCAAGAGCATCGCCGTATCCGATGCCTGGGTAGCCGTCACCTGGGAAGACAACCGGGATGGCGTGTCGCGTTGTTATGTCGCGCTGAAAGCGCCCGGCAAAAATAATTTTGCCGCCGAAATCCGGGTGAGCGGCGATCGCGAAGCATTCGAGCCCGCCATCGTGAGCTTGGGCCAAGGACGTTTCGCCCTGGCCTGGGAGGAAGACGGGCAAATTCGCGCGCGCCTCTTGGCGGTGGATGGATTGGGCAAGCCGATCACGCTCGGTGCGCGCGAGGCGGCGCAAGTCAGTCTGGGCTACGCGCAAGCGGACGGACTATTCGCCGCCTGGTCCGAGAAGAAAAAAAATTATTGGCAGGTGCAAGCCGCGCGGCTCATTCCGGGCCGGGCCGGTGCGCTCAAAGCAGGCCGCGCATATCCGATCGAGTCCGGGAAAATTGAGGGCGATCAATCCTATCCCAGCGTCGTCGCGCTCAGCGCGAAAAAACTCGTGGTCGCATGGGAAGACCGGCGCGCCGGTCATACGCGAATCCTGTCCAGCACCTCGCACAATGGCGGGACGCGCTTCGCGCCGCCGCAACAAATTAACGAAGCCGTCTGGCGCGGGCAAATGGGCGGCTTCG
>MEQN01000087.1:14401-14735 GCA_001770235.1 Betaproteobacteria bacterium RBG_16_58_11 | reverse complement strand
GCACAAGTTGCCAAAAACATGTCGGCCGAACACCTGAATGCACGTCTGCCCATCGAGTCCGTGCCCATCGAATTGAATGACCTCGCGCACTCTTTCAACGACATGCTGTCGCGGCTGGAGGATTCCTTCCGGCGACTGTCCGATTTTTCCTCCGATATCGCCCATGAGCTGCGCACGCCCGTTAGCAATCTCATGACGCAAACGCAGGTTGCCCTCTCGAAGGCGCGCGACGCCGAGGAGTATCGGGAGATTCTCTACTCGAATCTGGAAGAATATCAGCGCTTGGCGACCATGATCGCCGACATGCTATTCCTGGCGAAGGCCGACAATGGCC
>MEQN01000087.1:14055-14380 GCA_001770235.1 Betaproteobacteria bacterium RBG_16_58_11 | reverse complement strand
TTAGGCAGGAAGTTGAAGGCCTGTTCGCGTTCTACGAAGCCCTGGCCGAGCACCAAGGCGTTGGGCTTGCCACGCGGGGGGAGGGAAAAGTATTAGGTGATCGGCTCATGCTGCGCCGGGCGCTGAGTAACCTCTTGTCCAACGCGATCCGCCATACGCCGCAAGGCGGCACGGTGTCCGTCGCTATCGGTCCCGCCGCAAATGGCTTCGTGTCAGTCATGGTGGAAAACCCGGAGATCATTCCGGCGGAACATCTGGCGCGTATCTTCGACCGCTTTTATCGGATCGATCCTTCGCGCCAACGTAGCAGCGAAGGCGCGGGGCT
>MEQN01000087.1:13087-13983 GCA_001770235.1 Betaproteobacteria bacterium RBG_16_58_11 | reverse complement strand
GAGCACGCGTTTTGAGCTCCTCTTGCCTGGACTGACCGCACCAACGATTCAATCCGGTGATACGTACTCCGCCCAAAATCGCAGGAATTCTCCACGCTAGCCGGCGCAGTTCCTCACGCCAGCTTGCTGATATCGGCCACCCGGTTCATCAGGTCACCCAGCGTGGCGAGTAAGGCGAGACGATTCTGGCGCACCAGCGGTTCGTCGGTCATCACCATCACATCGTCGAAGAAGCGATCCACTTGCGCGCGCACCGAAGCCAGTTCGCACAATGCGTCGGTGTAGTCTTCGTTCGCCACCAATGAATTAACTTTGGGTGCCAGTTGGACCACGGCGTCGAACAGCGCGCGCTCGGCGTCTTCTGCAAACAGCGCCATGTCGGGGGCTTGCGTGACCGCTTCGGTCTTTTTGAGGATATTTTGGATGCGCTTATTGGCCGCCGCGAGTGCTTCGGCTTCCGGCAGCAGTTTAAAGGCACGCACCGCCTCCATGCGTGGCAATACCTGATCGATGCGCGTAGGGTTTTGTGACACCACGGCCTCGATCTCGTCCGGCTCGAAATCGCGCTCGCGCAAGTAGCCCTTCAAGCGTTCCAGCATGAAGCCATGCACATCCTGCGCGACGCTCTCGCTCATCTGCTCGGCGGCGAATTGCGCGCGGGCGCGCTGCAAGAATTGCATCAGATCCAGCGGCAAGGGCGTCTCGATCAGCATGCGCAACACACCCAGCGCGAGACGGCGCAGGCCGAACGGATCTTTATCGCCGGTCGGAATCAGGCCGATGCCATAGATGCCCACCAGGGTGTCGAGCTTATCGGCGAGCGCCACGGCCGCGCCGATGTTGTCGGCGGGCAAATCGTCGCCGGCAAAACGCGGCCGGTAATGCGCCTCGATCGC
>MEQN01000087.1:0-13070 GCA_001770235.1 Betaproteobacteria bacterium RBG_16_58_11 | reverse complement strand
GCTCGCCGTCATGGCGCGCATAGTACTGGCCCATCAAGCCTTGCAGTTCGGGGAACTCGCCCACCATGTCGGTGAGCAAATCGGCCTTGCACAAATAGGCGGCGCGCGCCGCGTGATCGGTGTTGGCGCCGAGTTGATGCGCTATCTCGGCGGCGAGCTTTTGAATGCGCTCGACGCGCTGCAATTGCGTACCAAGCTTGTTGTGATACACCACATGGGCCAGCTTCGGCACGCGCGTGTCGAGCTTGGTCTTTTGATCTTGTTCAAAGAAAAACTTGGCGTCCGACAGCCGCGCGCGCAGCACGCGCTCGTTGCCGTGGATGATGTGCCGGGGGTCGGCGGTTTTGAGATTGCTCACCACCAGAAACTTGGGCAGCAGCTTGCCCGCTCGATCCAGCAGCGGGAAATATTTCTGGTGCTGCTTCATGGAGAGAATCAAGCATTCCTGCGGCACCGTCAGAAACGCCGGATCGAATTGCCCGGCATACACCGCAGGCCATTCCACCAGCGCGGTCACTTCATCCAGCAGCGCCTCGTACTCCACCGGCTGCGCATCGCCCGCCGCCAAGAGCAGGCGCATTTCAATTTCGGCACGGCGCGTGACGAAAGAGGGCATGACTTTTCCATGCTCTTCGAGGATAGCTTCGTAGTGATTGGCATGGTCGAGCGTCAGCGCGCTCGTGCCCATGAAGCGGTGGCCGCGCGTCACGTTGCCGCTTTTAAGCCCCAACAACTCGCCCGGCAGCACCTTCGCGCCATGCATCATCACCAAGCCATGCACCGGGCGCACGAACAGATGCTCGCTGTCGCCCCAGCGCATGAGCTTGGGGATAGGCAAGGCCTTGATCGAAGCGGCCACCAATTCGGCAATCACCTCGCCGAGCGCAGCGCCCGGTTTCACGCCGGAATAGAACAGCGCCTCCGCCTTGCCATCCATGCGCTTCTCAAATCCAGGAATACTCTCTAGTGGAATGCCCTTGCTTTCCATCTTTTTGAGTAGCGCTTGCGTCGGTTTTCCCTCGCCATCGAGCGCCACCGCCACCGGCATCAGCTTTTCGGTAAACGCCTGATCCGGCGCTTGATCGCGCACGTCCATCACTTGCACCGCCAAGCGGCGCGGCGTGGCAAACCAGGAATAGCCCGATTCGGCATCGACCAATTGGCGCGCGTGCAGATCAAGCACGATTTTTTCGGCGAAGGCCTGGCCCAGGCGCGCAAGGGCTTTGGGCGGGAGTTCTTCGGTGAGCAGTTCGATGAGCAGTGTATTTTGCATATTTTTAAACCCTATCTCACCACGGAGTACACAGAGTACACGGAGTTATATATTTGATTACTCCGTGTACTCTGTGTACTCCGTGGTTCAAGATTTTTACGTTTTTAACATCGGAAAGCCAAGCGCTTCCCGCGAGTTGTAATAAGCCTGCGCCACCAGCCGCGCCAGTACGCGCACGCGGCCGATGTAGGCCGCGCGTTCGGTGACCGAAATTGCGCCGCGCGCGTCGAGCAGATTGAATGCGTGCGAGCATTTCATCACTTGCTCGAATCCGGGCAGGGGCAGGCCTGCTTCCATCAGGCGCTTGGCTTCCGACTCGAACATGTTGAACTGCTCGAACAGCCAATTCACATTGCTGTGCTCGAAGTTGTATTTGGATTGCTCGACTTCGTTCTGGTGATACACATCGCCGTAGCTCACACCCGGTGTCCAGGTAAGATCGAATACGTTTTCCACGCCTTGCAGATACATGGCGAGGCGCTCTATGCCATAAGTGATCTCACCCAGCACCGGCTTGCAGACGAGCGAGCCGACTTCCTGGAAATAAGTGAACTGCGTCACTTCCATGCCGTTCAGCCACACTTCCCAGCCCAGGCCCCAGGCGCCGAGGGAGGGCGATTCCCAATCGTCCTCGACGAAGCGGATGTCGTGCACCTGCGTATCGATGCCCAAGGCGCGCAGCGAATCCAGATACATTTCTTGAATATTGTCGGGGGAAGGTTTCAACACGACTTGGAATTGGTAGTAGTGCTGCAAGCGGTTGGGATTTTCGCCATAGCGGCCGTCCTTGGGCCGGCGCGAGGGCTGCACGTAAGCCGCTTTCCACGGCTCGGGGCCGAGTGCGCGCAAGAAGGTCGCGGTATGAAACGTACCTGCGCCCATCTCCATATCGTAGGGTTGCAGGATCACGCAGCCTTGCTTGGCCCAATACTGCTGCAGCGTGAGAATGATTTCCTGAAAGGTTTGCATGCGGAACTTTCTAATCGGGGAAATGCGCGGGGAGAGCGCTAAAAACGCTTGATTTTACAGTGTTTGGCCTATGATAAAAAGGCTAGATCGATGCCGATTCCAATCGAGCCGCGTCGTCGATTATTGTGCTGATATACCATACCCAGCTTACCTGAGGAGACACCATGACTATTGCTCGCGCATTGATGTTTGCTTTAGCCCTATTCGCCACCCAAGCCAACGCCGAGCCGGACGCGCCCTGGGGCCGCGCAAAAGCCATCGACAAGGAATACAGCAAGCAGAAAGTCGTCTATGACGTGGCGGTCGACTCGGTGCAAAAGCTCGACCGCATGCTCGACCGCGTGAGCTATTTGAGCCTGATCAATGGCGCCGACCCGTTCGACAATAAAATTGTCATTGTGCTGCATGGCAATGAAATTCCCTTTTTCGCGATCAAGCACCACGCCCGATACAAAGCGCTGATGCAGCGGGCGCAGAGTTTATCGCTGGACGGCATTATCGAATTTCGCATGTGCCGCGTGGCGGCGCGCGGACACGGCTTGCAGCCGGAGGACATTCATGGGTTTGTGAGCATCGTGCCGATGGCCGATGCGGAGATCATCGAGTTGCAGCGGCAGGGTTTTGCCTACATACGCTGACGCCGGATGCGCGCGGCCGCCAACAGCATGAGCGCAAGCGTCAAGAATGCGCCATTGCCCCAGCGCACATAGGGCGTGCTGCCGGTCATGCCCTGCGCTTGGCCGTGCAGCGCGGCTTCGTGAAACACCGGCGCTTGCGCGGTGATGCGCCCCTTCTCATCCACGATCGCGGTCATGCCGGTGTTGGTGGCGCGCAGCATGGTGCGCCCGGTTTCCAGCGCGCGCATTTGCGAGATTTGCAGGTGCTGGCGCGGCGCGATGGAGTCACCGAACCAGGCGTCGTTGCTCACATTCGCGAGCAGGGTGGCTTCGGGCAACTGCCGGATGATTTCTTCGCCGAACACATCTTCGTAGCAGATATTCATCGCGACTTTCTGGCCGGCCACGGCGAGCGGCCTTTGCGCGGCCGATCCCCGCGCGAAGTCGGTCAAGGGAATTTGCATCATGTCGATGAACCAGCCGAACACGGGCTTGACCGGCACGAATTCGCCGAATGGCACCAGATGCTGCTTGCGGTACACCTGGGACGGCGCGCTGCCCACGCTCAGCACGCTGTTGTAATACGCGCCGCGCTCGATGTCGCGCTCCGGCAGGCCGACGATCAGATCGCCGCCCTTGTCCCGCACGTGCCGCGCCAAATTTTCCAAATAGGTGGGCGGCACTTGATCGTAGAACAGCGGCACGGCGGTCTCGGGCAAGATGATCAACCGGCTCGGACTGCTCTGCACCAGATCGCGGTAAGTGATGAGCGTCGTCATCAGCCGGTCTTCGCGCCATTTCATGTCCTGTTCAATATTGCCTTGGAGCAAGCTAACGGTGACCGGGCTGCCGACAGGCTGAGTCCAAGCGATGGTCTTGAGTGCCGCACCGATTCCCCACAACACCAGCAGCCCCATGATCGCCATTCCGGCTTGGCGGCGCTTACCGTGCCAAGCGTGATATGCCAACGTGCATAGCCCCGCGCTCAAAGCGAGCAACAGCGAGACACCATACACGCCCAGCAGCGGCGCGTAGCCGGCAAGCGGGCTGGCGGGCGCTTGCGAATAGCCAATCGTCAGCCACGGGAAACCGGTGAACAGCCAGCCGCGCACCCATTCGATCAGCGCGAAACTAGCCGGTAAGATGAGCAGCAAGCGCGTTGGCGCCCCACCCTTGAACCACGCTTGCGCGTAGCCAATCAGTGTCGGAAACAACGCGAAGAAGGCACAAAACAGCAAGGTGGCGAAGGCGGCGATCGGCAGCGGCAGCATGCCGAAATCGTGCATGCTCACATACACCCACGATACCCCGGCGCCGAACAATCCCAAGCCGAACGCAAAGCCGATCAGCGACGCAGCGTGGCGCGAACCGGCGTGCAGCCACAAATGAAACAACCAGGCCAGCGTCAACGGCGGCAGCAAATAGAAATAAAACGGCGCATAACCGAGGACGGTTAATGCGCCGAGGAGGAAGGGCAGTGCGACGAGCTTGAGACGCCCGGCGCGCAGGATGATTGCGCTACTCTGGGTCAAGCGTTTCCTTGCAGCGGATTGATCATCTCGTCTTGTTGCACGCGCTCGACCAGGAGCGAATGCAGACGCCGGCTGTCGGCGCGCAGCACTTGGAATTTCAGGCCTTCCAGGAAGACGCTCTCGCCGCGCTTGGGCAAACGGCCGAATTCGCTGACGACCAAACCGCCCACGGTGTCGAAATCTTCGTCGCTGAATTGCGTGCCGAGCGCTTCATTGAAATCGGATATCTCGGTCAGTGCCTTGACGCGATAGCGGCCGTGGCGGTCGCGCAGGATATTGTCCTCGGCTTCATCGAAATCGAATTCATCCTCGATCTCGCCCACGATCTGTTCCAGCACGTCCTCGATGGTGACCAACCCGGCCACGCCGCCGTATTCATCCACCACGATGGCGATGTGATTGCGGTTGCTGCGAAATTCCTTGAGCAGCACATTGAGTCGTTTGGATTCGGGAATGAACACCGCCGGACGCAGCATGGCGCGCACATTCACCTCTTCTCCGGCGTAATAGCGCAGCATGTCCTTGGCCAGCAGGATGCCGATCACGTCATCACGGTCTTTGTCAGTCACGGGAAAACGCGAGTGCGCGGTGGCGATGACGAAGGGCAGGAATTTTTCGGGCGGGTCGTTGATATCGACCACATCCATTTGCGCGCGCGGAATCATGATGTCGCGCACTTGGGATTCGGAGACTTGCAGCACGCCTTCGATCATGGCGAGTGCATCGGCATCCAGCAGATTCCGCTCGTAAGCGGAGTGTAATAATTCAACGAGCTGTTCTCGATCTTCCGGTTCGCGCATCAACAGCGCGCCGAGCCGCTCGAGCCAACTCGGCTTGGTACTCGCATCATCCATATACAACGGGTCCGCCTCCCTGGGGTAATAAATAACGAATAATGGGGTTATTCGTTATGCATCACCTAATACGGATCAGGGTAACCGAGCTTGATCACGATTTCGGTCTCGCGCGCCTCCATCGCTTGGGCCTCGGCTTCGACCTCGTGATCGAAGCCTTGTAAATGCAGGGCGCCATGTACGATCAAATGCGCGTAATGCGCGTCAATCGCTTTGCCTTGGTCTTGCGCTTCGCGCGCCACCACCGGCGCGCAAATCACTAAATCACCCTGCACCGGTGTGCTGGAATAAATAAAGCTTAGCACATTGGTTGCGTAATCTTTGCCGCGATAGTCACGGTTGAGGCTGCGGCCCTCGATCTCATCCACAAAACGCACGGTGATCTCCGCGTCGCACGTCAGCGCGGCTCTGGCCCATTTGCGCACTTGCGCGCGGGTGGGCAAGCCCGCCGCCTCGGCCGCGTATTGCACCGCGAGGGAGAGTCTGGGCGGCGTGCGGGCGAGGCATGCCTCGCCCCTACTCTGTTTTGTTTTTTTCGTAGCGTTCGTAGGCATGGACAATATGTTGCACCAAGGGATGACGCACCACGTCTTCGGCCAGGAAGTGGGTGAAACCAATCCCCTTTACGTCCTTCAGCACCTCTTGCGTTTGCACCAAACCGCTCTTTTGGCCGCGCCCCAGGTCAATTTGGGTCACATCGCCCGTGATCACCGCCTTGGTGCCGAAGCCGATGCGGGTGAGGAACATTTTCATTTGCTCCGGCGTGGTGTTCTGCGCTTCATCCAAAATAATAAACGCGTGATTCAGCGTACGGCCGCGCATATAAGCCAGCGGCGCGATTTCGATGGCATTGCGCTCGAACAATTTAGTGACTTTATCGAAACCCATCAGGTCGTACAACGCGTCATACAGCGGGCGCAAATAGGGATCTATTTTTTGCGCTAAGTCGCCGGGCAGAAAGCCTAAACGCTCGCCCGCCTCGACCGCTGGCCGCACCAGCACGATGCGCTTCACCAAATCGCGCTCCAGCGCATCCACCGCGCTCGCCACGGCGAGATAGGTCTTGCCGGTGCCAGCGGGACCGATGCCAAAGGTGATGTCGAATTCCTGAATCTGGCGCAAGTAGAGATTTTGACGCGCGGTGCGCGCATGCAAGTCGCTCTTGCGCGTCATCAGCACCGGCATCATATCGGCTTGGCGCTCGCCGCCGGCAACAGGCGTATGCGCAATCTCCACCAAACCGAGCTGCACATCTTCCACGCTCAAGGCGCGCTGGGAACGCTCATAAAATTGTTTCAGCAATTCGGATGCATGCCGGGCGGGCGTGACCGCGCCCTCCACCCGGAAATGCTCGCCCCGACGAGCGATTTTCACCCCAAGCGCGGTTTCGATTTGGCGCAGGTTTTCATCCAACACCCCGCATAAATTGGCGAGGCGCTTGTTGTCGACCGGGGTGAAGGAAATGTCCATATGTTTTCTTTAGCCGCGAATTAACGCTAATTTTCGCAAATTAAACTACAGGAAACTGCCACAATTCGCGCAAATCTGCGTTAATTCGCGGCCAACTATTCTCAAGAAATCACTGCTTCGCCGCGCAGGCTGCGCGCCGAAGCTTCGGTGATTTTCACATCGGTATAGTGATGAATCAAACGCGGATGGCCGGCAAAACTCACCACGCGATTGTTGTCGGTGCGGCCAATCAGGCGGCTGCCGTCTTTGCTCGACACGTTTTCTACTAGCACGCGCTGCACGCTGCCGAGCATGGCTTGGCTAATCGCCAGCGCCTGCGCTTCGATGCGCTGTTGCAGGTGGGTGAGACGCTCGGCTTTCACCGCCAGCGGCGTATCGTCTTGCAAGGACGCGGCAGGCGTGCCGGGGCGAGCGCTGTAAATAAAACTGAAGCTGGCGTCGAAACCGACTTCGTCGATTAATTTCATGGTCGCCTCGAAATCAGCTTCGGTCTCACCGGGGAAGCCGACGATAAAATCCGAGGACAGCACCATGTCGGGGCGCACTGCGCGCAGTCGGCGCACTTTCGCTTTGTATTCGAGCGCGGTATAACCGCGCTTCATCGCCATCAAAATACGGTCAGAACCTGATTGCACCGGTAAGTGCAGATGCGATACCAGCTTGGGAATGCGCGCATAGGCCTCGATCAAGCGATCGGAAAACTCCAGCGGATGCGAGGTGCTATAGCGGATGCGATCGATACCGGGAACCGCCGCCACATACTCGAGCAGCAATGCTAAGTCGGCGCCCTCCCCCTCATGCATCTCGCCGCGATAGGCATTCACGTTTTGACCGAGCAAGGTAATTTCTTTCACGCCTCGTTCGGTAAGCTGCACCACTTCCGCCAGCACGTCGTCAAAGGGTCGCGATACTTCCTCGCCGCGCGTATAGGGCACGACGCAAAAGCTGCAATATTTGCTGCACCCTTCCATGATCGATACGCAAGCGCTCGCGCCTGTCACCTGGGCCGGCGGCAGGTGGTCGAATTTTTCGATCTCGGGAAAAGTGATATCCACTTGCGATTGGCCGGTACGACGGCGCGCATCGAGTAGCTCAGGTAAGCGGTGCAAGGTCTGCGGGCCGAATACGACATCCACGTATTTCGCACGCTTCACAATCGCCGCGCCCTCTTGGCTAGCGACGCAGCCACCCACGCCGATCAGCAAATCGGGATTGCTTTGCTTGAGATGTTTCCACCGGCCGAGCGCATGAAACACTTTCTCTTGCGCCCGCTCGCGCACCGAGCAGGTGTTGAACAGAATCAGGTCGGCCTCTTCGGGTTTTTCCGTGCGTTCGAAGCCTTGCGCCGCATGCAGCACATCCGCCATTTTGTCCGAGTCGTACTCGTTCATCTGGCAGCCGAAGGTCTGGATGAAGAGTTTTTTGGCCACAGTGGAATAGGTAGAAGCTACTGGGAAAGACGCGCGATTTCTTCCGGCGTCAATATCCACAGCTTGAGCACATTGCCTTGTGGATCCAGCTTGAACAAGACCTTGCCGGTTTTCGGCGCCGCATTGGGCAGCACGATGCGGTTAAACGTATCGTATATCCGCCCGCCCGGCGCCAGGCGATAGGTTCGGTCATCGATGCGCACATAGGGATATTCCACGCCGCGCAATTCCGCTGGCTTCACATTCGGGGGGAAATTGCGCTCGGCGTGGGCGGGGGCAATCAGCAAAAACGCCGCCAGCAAAGCAAAAAGGATGTTCTTCAGCGTGCGCATGAGACCTCCCAAGACAAAATTGGCCGCTTAAAGCGGCCGAACTCAATAAAATCCTGGTGGTGATAGGTGGACTTGAACCACCGACCCCAGCATTATGAGTGCTGTGCTCTAACCAACTGAGCTATATCACCAAGGGCGTGGATCATAGCCGAAAGCGCCCCGAGACGTCAATGGCGGCAGCACAAAAAGTCAATGGAAATAATTGCTTGGAGAGATTGATTGTAACTCGCTAAGCGAGTCAAAGTCCCTCTCTCCCGCTTGCGGGAGAGAGCTAGGAGAGAGGGGAAACGGTCATGGCGAGCTTTATACTCGGGGCGACCACTGCCATGACCGTTAGGGCGTCGCCAGATTGGCCAGGCTGTTGAGCCGGTTCAGCAGGCTGCTTTGCGAGGACTGCGCGGCTTCGCCTTGCAACAGCAAGCCGTTCAGGGTTTGATCGGTTTGGTCCACGGATTGCACCAGTCCACTCAATTGGCTGTACTGGTTATCGAAACCATTTACTTCGAAGCTGATTCCCGAAGCCGGCCCGGCTTGGCGAGCTCGCTCACTGCGCGCGGCATCGGATAAGCGCGACACCTCGCGACCGGTCACTTTCGAGAGATCGTGCGCCACCGCAGCAAACAGATCGGCGAAACCTTCACCGTCATTGGTGAATATTTTCGCAACCGCATCGCGATCCGCACCCAGGGCGGTTTGGAATGTGGACGTATCGAGTTGCAAATTACCGGCCGCATCAGGCCGGATACCGATCCCGGCCAAGCCGCCGAATGCGCCGGCGTTGCGGTTGGCTTCTTCCAACGCTTCGTTCACGCGGGTTTTGAGATTGCGCACTACCGGCGGGATCGATGCATCTCCCGCACTGGATTGCTTGAGTTGTGCTTGCAGTTCATTGAATGCGGCAAGGAAATTGCCGACCTTCTGCGCAATGACATTTTCCGGATTGTCGCTCACCGCCAATTGGGCGCTGCCCACGCTTCGCAGCTTGAGCGTCACGCCATCAAGCGCATTCGTCACGGTATTCGAGCTCGCCTCTACCGTGACGCTATTCACCTTGATCCGCGCATCTTGCGCCGCGACTGTGCGCGTCACCGCTTGCGAGGTATGTTCCGGCGTGTAACTGAGATAGCTCTCCAGCACATCATCGCCGGAGGCGCTCAGCGTAAAGCTATTCTCCGCCCCACTTTCCTCGGCAGAAAACTGCAATTGATAGGTATTGCCATTGAAAGTGATCGCGGCAATCACCCCCACATCCGCCGCATTAACCGCGGCGGCAATGCCACGCAGGGTGTTGTTGCGCGTATCGATCGTGACTTTCTCCGCGTCGCGTGTGTCGTCGGCGGTAAATGTCGCGCCGCTGCTCACACCGAATTGGACGCTGAGCGTGGTCTTCTCGCCGCTGCCGAGCAAGGTGTTGGGGCTGGCCTGGGACGAGGTGACGAGCGTTTGCGCGTTTGCAAGCTGCAACACGTCAACATCGAACGAACCGCTCACATTAGTGCTGGTAAGGTGCGCGCTCACCACAGAAGGTTTGCTCGATGCCGCGACGTGCGTGCTAAATGCGGCGGGACCGGTCAGCTCGGACGCAGCCGATTGCAGCCGGTCAAACGCGGCACGAATCTGCCCATAGCCCGAGATTTGGGTGTTATAGCTCGACTGCCCCACCTCGACACGGCCCGTTTCCTGGCCATTGGCCGAGGACGCAGGCTTACCCGTGCTCGAGTACTGGGCCAGTTCGCTTGATTGTACGGCGGATATCGCCATCACCTACTCCTTAAAGAAAATCCAAGCTATCTCCAAGGAGCCGACGCGGCAGAGAGCAGAAGCGAAGCGGGCGAACCCCCTCGCGCAAACATGAACCACTGCGTTCTCTGGTAATCCCGCTATCGTAGGGACTCGCCCCTTAGACCGGAAATTTTGCGCCCTCGGCCTTTCGACCGAGGTTACCCTTGCAGATCACAATGCCAGTGTAGGCCGCATATCCCTGAAGTCAATGCCAAGACCTCACATAAAACGTAGGGGAATCCAGGGGATAGCTACGGCTTGGCTATGGATATACTCTAAAAAAATTGAAGCGGAAATATCGTCCGTTGAGCCCATCGTACCCGCCACCTCCGGGATGGCCCTACGGCTGCCAAAGAATCTCATTCTGGCCTTACCGCCGCCAATGGTACCGGCGACGCCTTTACCGGCACCAAGGAAGAATAGCAGGCGCTCTATACGGAATGTGGGAACGAGTCCCTATCCCAGTGATTGTTGGTTACCCACTGAGATTTGCGAAACTCCTCCAAGCGAACTTTCAGGACATCATGGTGCTTTTTATGCGCCAGTACAAAAAACGCGCGGGATGATCCACGCCCGTAACGCCCGCCCCAGAGAGAACAATTTGGCAACATTTTCTGTAGCCGGCACGACCATTCCCGAATCTGTTGGTTATGGGTTACGCCTTTTATCTTGCGGTTAGGCGTGTGGTAAATGACGAGGCTGTGACCGACATTCCATAGCTCCTTTATTTCTGAGAGTAGGACATGCTTGGCGGAGACGCTCGCCTCTGAGAGCTGATCTTCCATGAGGCCGTTGTCAGGATCAACGAACACCAAATCGCAATTCGTAACGGCCTTGCATCCCTCTAGGAACCATTCCTTGCGCGCTTCTTGGCTCAGTGGCTGCCCATAGTCATCGCATGATTTGGCAAAGAACTTCGTTTTGTTGCGATACCAGATGTCCGCCGCTTCCAGAGCGCCGATACCACTACCCATTTTCGAGAAACTCCTGCGCTCTTCTTTTTCATTGAGGCCGATAGACTTCAGCGCACTGAAGAGCACTTCGTCGCATTCGCTGAATCTGTTTGGCATCTCGTAGCTGAGATACCGGACATGCTTTCCATCGCCCTTGCTACTTCCCCGATCTACGTGAGGCGAAGCCAGGTACCAGAGAATGCCGAGAGACAGGAGTATCTTTCCATCATTTGCAGTAGCGGGATGAATGCCCACCAGCCAGCGCAACAAGCCAAGCTTGCCGAAATCTCCCAGGTCGCCTGCATATTTGGCCTGCATCAGACATTAAACCGGAAGGACGTCACATCGCCGTCCCAGACCACGCATTCCTTACCATCCAGCTGCATCTTCCCCGCCTCCTTCGCGCCATTCTCGCCTTTGCAGGCGACAAAGTCATCATTGGCGCAGGCAAGTGCATAACCTGCTTTGCCAGCCTTGTTTTTCCACCGGACGGGATATACATCGGTGCGCCCGAAACAGGCGGTGGAATAGCGCCACTTTCTCTTCTGGTGTAAATGACGATGCCTCGACGGCCCGCGGTTCGAGCATCACCCGGACGTTGTTCGTCGCTCCGATGTGGATGTGCATCCAGCAAAGCGATCAGACGGCCATTCTCGGCCCTCAGTTGTTCGCAGCCGGGACAGCAAGCAATGATGGGTGCGCGTTGGATCTATTTCTGCCATAGCCCGGCTTCAACCAGTCTGCGAACAAGCGCCCCACGTTTGGCATGGCGCGCCATGAATTGATGCAAGGCGCGGTCGAAGGCATCCCGGTTGGATGCGAGCGCATAAGCATCGGCGAGATCGGCTATGCCGCGCTTCGCTTCGTCATAGGCCGATGCCGTGCCGCGTTCCGCATGTTGATGGAGCGCGTTCCAGCAGCGATCGAAATCATCTGCCAACGTCACGAGATACGCCTCATGTTTTTTTCGACGCCCAGCCTCCTGCCGTGCGCGTTCTTTCGCTTCGCGTTGAAGGTGAAGCTTTTTTTCTTCTGCGGCAAGCGCCCGTAACTCGCCCACCCTGCGTTGCGTACCGGAAGGTGCGACGCTCTGCACGTTTTCCTTCTGCCAGGCGAGAAAGCGCCGCTTGATCTGTCGTTCGGCCTGCTGCGAGTTACCTTGCATCAGCAGTTTGAGCATGGGCAGCATCTCGTCGGCGGATAATTTCGTCAGCCATTCGTCGATGCTGCCATCGCGTGATTCTGCAATCACCGGATTGCTTGACGCTACGGCTGCCAGCAAATCCAGATCGATCTCCAGAAATTCCGCCAGCGCCTGCTGTGCGGCGGAAATTTGCGACATGCCTGGCGGGACTTCCGGTTCAACGGCGTTATCGCCGATTTCACCAGCGGTCACGCCGGCCAGCCAGCCAAGATAGAGAGGGCGCAAATCGCCACGCAACAATTCGTCACGCAATGGCGCGAGTCGGCCCATCCAGCCGCTGCCGTCTTCCATGCCGAAGCGGTCATGGTACTCGCTCTCGTCGAGCGACCAGTCGATAATCCAGTGACTGCCCGAGTCATCGACGGTCAACGCGTATTTCGTCGAAAACCGCTTAAGCGCTGCCTTGCTGAACACGGCATGCGGCACACGCAGCGCCAATCGGCAACTGCACCAGTTGGCTACGTAGATGAAGGCATCGAAATAGCGCCGCATCCAGTCAGCAGGGTCGCCCTTTAAATCGCCCCAGTGATATTCGTTGATAAAACTCGAAGGCGTAATCGTCGCGCGCGTTGAATGGGAACGGAGCTCAGCCATTTCTTTACGCGTCAGTGGCCGGTCGATGGCAACGAATTCGTAGTATTGGTATTCGCTCAT
>MEQN01000086.1:6032-6762 GCA_001770235.1 Betaproteobacteria bacterium RBG_16_58_11 | reverse complement strand
CACGCCGGGGTAAGCAGCGGGATAACTCGGCTGGGCACTTGGCCCGCCATTGCCGGCGGCGGCGACAATCACCACCGGCATCTGGCGCAATTTCTCAAAAATCTGATTCATCGTAGCGTCGCCCGCGCCACCCAGGCTCAGGTTGATGACTTTTACTTTCTTGCCGATCAGCCAGTCAAGTGCTTGAGCAAGCCATAGGCTATTAGTGTTCGCGTGATCCCCCTGCTGGCGCATGATGCCCGCGTTGAATAGCTGCGCCTGGTTGGCGATGCCCCGAAACTTGGCCGGCTCATCTTTCCCGACAATCAACGCGGCCACCGCCGTCGCATGCGCCGCCGCGCCCGCTTGCTCGCCCGGCGCGAGAAAGCTTTGCTTCACGATGCGCGCGTGCGACAACGCGGGAATCGCGGAGACTTCGCCATCGACCATACCAAGCGGCACGGCGGGGCCATCCGAGGTTTCGATATCCATCTGCGCGGCGAAATACTGGCGTGGTCCGGCCTCGGCGTAATACAGACTGTTGAAATCGATCGCCGCTTGCGGCAGCGCCTCGCGCAAGCGATCGCGCAGTTTCGTGAGATCAGTTTGCGCATCCGTGTGCAAGGTGGCCAGCACGCCGCCCAAACTACGAAGTTCTATTTTTTTACTGGGCGCGAGCCCGAAATCATTGTTCAAGCGCGCCAGATCACGCGTGGCGGTTTGCTTGTCTGGCCAATAAAGTATGAGCTGA
>MEQN01000086.1:5396-6026 GCA_001770235.1 Betaproteobacteria bacterium RBG_16_58_11 | reverse complement strand
TCGTGTTGCGGGCGGGTTTCCGCCCGCCGCGTCGGCGCTGCAGGCATGGCCGGCGCAGAAAGCGGAATGAGATTCGGTGGGGGGATACCGCCGCCCCCCCTGGACGCGCCCCCACCGACAGGCAATGTACTGGGCATACTGCCGGCTGTTGGGTTCATGGGCGAATCCACAGGCGCCAGCGTGCTTAGTGATCTGATTTTCTGTGTCGAAATGCTGGGCGTGCATAGTCCAGCCTTCTGCTGCTTCGGCGTGCAGGTCGTGGATGAGTTTTGCTGCGTGTTCGTGGAAGTGCTCGGCGTGTTCTGATTTACATTTGGGGCCGTCTGGCTTGTGCTGGGCGGAGCCGGGTTGATGGGCGGCGTTATCGTCAGCGGCGCCAATTTAATCGGCGCGAGCAACTTTTCCGCAGCCTGGGCCAGGGGAGCGATGCAAGCGGCGAGCGCCAATATCACGGCGAAGCGGTTCATGATCCAGATGGCAGCGGGGTGACGCTTTCAACCGCGGCGGATTTGCGCAGTTTTTCCACGGCTGCGTCGCGTGCGCCGGAGATGACGCGCACGGTGTAGATGCCAAGCGTGCTCGGGCCGCCGGCGATCTCGGCGTTAGCGCCGATGAGCGCAGCGCGGATTT
>MEQN01000086.1:5072-5372 GCA_001770235.1 Betaproteobacteria bacterium RBG_16_58_11 | reverse complement strand
AGGTAACTTGCAGTGCCGCGCCGCCAACCAATTGTGTTTGTCCTGAAAGCGGAGCAATCGAGGATTCCTGTTGCTGATGTTTGAACATCACACCGATCACAGCGGCTTGCGCGAACACCACCGTAGCCGCGACTGCGAGCATTGCGCGTTCCCAGCGCTGCCAGCGCGAGGCATGAAGCGATGTCACCTTGCCCGACTGCTCGCCGTGGATGTGTGCCATCAGCTTGTCGAAGCCGGCGTTTTCATCCGGCAAGGCGGTGTCGTGTTTGATGTGATCGCGCACCGATTCCAACCAACCCC
>MEQN01000086.1:3356-5059 GCA_001770235.1 Betaproteobacteria bacterium RBG_16_58_11 | reverse complement strand
GCTCTTGTTTTGCGCCAGCGCGGCATCGAGTAGTGCGCGCTCGTCGTCCGAGAGCTTGCCGGTGATATGCCAAGGCAAGTTCTCGCGCAAAGCGCGCGTTGCTTCATCTGGTTTGTCGGGGCTACTCATGGCTCACCTACCCAGCGGCTCTGCCGTTCCAGGCATTCCTTCAATTTGCGGCGCGCATGAAACAGCCGGGTCTTCACTGTGTTGCCCGGAATGCCCTGCAGTTCCGCAATTTCATTGATACTCATATCCTCATAAAACGCGCAGTGCAGGCACTCGCGCTGATCGTCCGGCAGGGTCTCCAGGCAGCGCGCAATCAGTTCGGCCTGCTGCCTTTGCGTCAACCGGTCATAAGCGCTCGCGGATTCATCCGCGATCGAATCCAGCACCGCTTCATCGCTCGTAGTCTCATGCCGGTTGAGCTGGCGCAGCTTGTCCAGGGTCTTGTAGCGCGCGATGCCCAATACCCAGGTGCTTACCTGAGCCCGGCCATCGAAGGTTTTCGCATTGCGCCAAACTTCATACATGGTTTCCACCACCACTTCCTCGGCCAGGTCAGGATTGCTGACGCGGCGTAAACTGAATGCATAAATGCGGCGATTGAGCTTCCGGTACAGGTGCGCGAGCGCTTGTTCGTCGCCGCTCCCCACCTGTATTAGGAGCCGGGCCAGCTCGTCGCTATCCGCCAACGTATTCATGTATCGAAGTCCAGAAGCCACTGATTAGCCAGCCCGATCGCTGCCGTGCAGTATAGGTCGGCGTGCGGGAAGTTTTGGTTCAAGTGAAATGAAAAGGCGATCCCTGACGGCTTTTGCGTCAAGGGGTGATCAGGCGGGATGTAATGGAAGGCCATATGCCACATGAGAGACTCGCGGGGTGAGCATAGCATGAGAATAGATGCTTTAATTACTGAGCGGGCCGCCAAATAGTGCGCACTATTTCCCGGCCCGCTCAGTAAGATGGCAGACCAGGACGTTAGAAAATTCAAAAAACCGGATATCTTTGTATCCGGTTTTTTTGGATACTTTGCAAGGCTGCGTGGCAGGACAGCAAGCTTTAAGCCACGTCAACTTCAAGGTGACGCCCCAACGCCTTCGCTGCCGCCTCGATCTGATTCAGATTGGAAGCGTGGCGCAAATCAAACAGCCGATCCACCTGCGGCATGTGCCAGCCAAGGCGGCGAGCCAGTTCGGCTTTCTTAATACCTTGTTCGGTCATCGCTTGATAAACGCCTAGCTTTGCACATTCAAGTGCAGAAGGACGCACGGTCTTTTGACGGCGTTTAGCCTTGCTGACAGCGGGCAAAGGCTTGCGTGCATCCACGTACATGGAAAGTGCCGTTTCTAAAGCATCTACCGCGTGGAGCATGGCCTCGTCTTTATCTGCACCAAAGGTAATAGCCTCCGGTATATCGGGGAAAGTCACCAATACAGTGCCATCGTCCGGCGTAAGCGTAACGGGGTAATCAAACATAATTTCTCCTTATATCAAACCAAGCTGACGTTTAATTGCAGCCTCAAGCCCTTTACCCAACTCTGTCGTACCATGCATGGGCAAGGTGGACTGCTTGCCGTTTAAGAAAACCTTCAAGTGCGAACCCTTGCCTGGCTTAAAGGTAGCACCTTGACCTTCCAGCCACTTTTTCATCTGCTTCGAATTCATGTGAAAAATACTAAACACATCTGTTGTGTTTGTCA
>MEQN01000086.1:230-3298 GCA_001770235.1 Betaproteobacteria bacterium RBG_16_58_11 | reverse complement strand
TTGCAAATCGTAAATAACGAAACATTTTTTGGGGCTTACCTGCGGTCATGTAGGTTGGGTTAGCGGCTTTATCGCGTAACCCAACAAACCAAATATTCACCAAAAGTAGGCGCCTCTAGGCGACACCGACGAGTAGGCAGCACACATCAACACTGGCGTTTAGAAGGATGATTGGGTTTTGTTGGGTTACGGCGCAAAAAACCGCGCCTAACCCAACCTACACATCTGCGGAGGAGGTTTCGTAATTAATGGGTTCAAATACTAGTGCGCCGCGTTTTGAAATGCATGGGATTGGCCCGTGCCCGCCATCATTTATCGAAAATTCCCTAGCGAGGGGGCGAAGGGTTTTGTAGCGCCGGCTTCCAGCCGGCATGCCGGCAAGGATGCCGGCGCTACATTTTCAGACTGGTGGCGCGCTTCTTGTAGCGCAAGCATCCCTGCTTGCATGCCGGCAAGGATGCCGGCGCTGCGGGATGGGTGCTGTGTTTAAGCTATTGATTTATCGCGTTTATATTTAACGCATATCCCGAATAATTCCGGCGGATTCCTGGCCTCTTTAGGCTAAAGAATGTTTCATGACGAGCCGTTATTTCCAGTTCAAGCCCACAAGCCGGCAAGCGCGGCCATCGCCGCATGTTTAATCGTCATTTCAGGAGGTAATCATGGCACTGACACGCAACGTATCCGCCGACGGCAAGGTGGTGACGATCAAGATCAACGGCCGTTTCGATTTCAGCGTGCATCAGGAGTTTCGCGAAGCGTATGACGCGAACTGCGGCAAGGCATCGGATTTTGTCTTGGATCTTGCCAACACCGAGTATATCGACAGCGCCGCATGCGGCATGCTGCTGGTGTTTCGCGATGCGGTGGGCGGCAACAACGCCAATATCTCGATTGCCAACGCCAATCACGAAATCGTAAGAACGCTGACCATGCTGCAATTCCACAAGATGTTTAAGATTGCCTAGTTCCATGAACGCCCCGCCGGCCATCAAGCCCATGGCCAAGCCGGCCGATGCGGCGCCCGCCGAGATGCTCACCGCCACCGGCCAGCCGCTCAAGATTCTGGTGGTGGATGACGAGGCGGTTTTCCGCGCGCTGTTGCAGAATCTGCTCGAGAAAATGGGCTTGCAAGTCGTCGCGGCGGGGAGCGGCGCCGAGGCGGTCGCGTCTTTCATGCACGAGCAGCCGGACATGGTGTTGATGGACGTCATGATGCCGGGCATGGATGGTTATCAAGCCACCGAATACATCCGCGAATTATCCGGCGATAGTTTCATCCCCATTATTTTTGTCACGGCGATGAGCGATGAGAATGAATTGGCGCTGTGCGTCATGCGCGGCGGCAATGATTTTCTGACCAAGCCGATCAATCCGGCGGTGCTGCGGGCCAAGATCGAAGCGTTCTCCCAACTGCGCCGCTTGTACAAGGCGGTGAAAAGCCAGCGCGACGAGTTGGCCCAGCACAACCGCTGGCTGAAGCGTGAATATGAAATCGCCGAGGGCGTGTTCGCCAAGGTCATGCACTCCGGCGGACTCACCTCGCCCAACATCAAATACATGCTCTCGCCGCAGGCGATATTCAACGGCGATTTGCTGCTCGCGGCCTACCGCCCCTCGGGCGAGCTGCATTTGATGCTGGGCGATTTCACCGGCCACGGCCTGTCGGCGGCCATCGGCACGATTCCGGTGGCGGATATTTTCAACGGCATGACCGCCAAGGGCTTCCCGATTCCGGAGATCGTGGCCGAGATCAATCAGAAGTTGCAGCGCATTCTGCCGCGCGGCCTGTTTTTCGCCGCTGCCTTATTGGAGCTGGATGCGAAGAACCACAAGCTCTCGGCCTGGGTCGGCGGCGTGCCGGATATTCTGATCTACGGCGCGGAGCAAAAGGCCTTGGCCGGGCGTTTCACCTCGACCAGCTTTCCGCTCGGGGTGATGGCGACCGATCAACTCGATTGCCATGTCGAGTCGATCGAAGTGCATCCGGGCGATCGCATCTTCCTCTATACCGATGGGGTGCCGGAGGCGCGCAATAGCGAAAACGCCATGTTCTCGCAGGAGCGGCTGGAGCAATGCTTCAACGATGGCTACGAACCCTCGGTGCTGTACGAGCGCATTTTGTGGGAGTTGGACCAATTTCGCGGCGCGCACGAGCAAAGCGATGATGTGACGCTGATCGAGGTGACGTTCGATCCATTGGCGAGCAATCCGCAAGCCAACTCGAATGCCTTGGCGCCGCGCCCGCCTTCGGAATGGTCGGCCAGCTTCGAATTCGGCGCCGATACCCTCAAGGGCTACGATCCGCTGCCGATGATGATGCAAGTGCTGCTCGAAACCCAGCGCCTGCACCAGCACAAGCAGCGCATCTATATGGTGCTGGCGGAGCTTTTTCTGAATGCGCTGGAACACGGCTTGCTTAAGCTCGACTCCTCGCTCAAGGAGCGCGCGGGCGGCTTTGGCGAGTATTACCAGGTAAAAGAGCAGCGTCTGGCCCAGATCAAGGATGGCCGGATTAAAGTCCGTTTGCGGCATGCCGCTAATGGGTCAGGGGGGCGGCTCGCGATCCAAGTGGAAGACACTGGTCCGGGTTTTGATTTTCAGCAACGGCTTAAACAAGTAGAAGAAAACCAAGGCACACACGGGCGCGGCATCATGATGATCCGCTCGGTATGCGAGTCCTTGGTTTATCGCGGCGCCGGTAACATCGCCGAGGCAGTCTATCCCTGGAACCTCGGGGACGGATCGGATTAACCGGAAAGGAGCATGTCATGTCACTCGCAATACAAACCAGCGCCGAGTCCCTGCACCAGGTGGGCAGCGGAGAATTTCTAACCTTCACCCTCGGCGGCGAGGAGTATGGCGTGGATATCCTGAAAGTGCAGGAGATTCGCGGTTACGAGAACGTGACCAAAATCGCCAATACGCCCGAGCACATCAAGGGGGTGATCAATCTGCGCGGCGTGATCGTGCCCATCTTCGACCTGCGCGTGAAATTCCGTTTGAGCAAAATCGAATACGACCAATTCACCGTGGTCATCATCCTCAGCATCGGCAGCCGGGTGGTC
>MEQN01000086.1:0-132 GCA_001770235.1 Betaproteobacteria bacterium RBG_16_58_11 | reverse complement strand
CCTGGGCCTGGGTTCGACCGATGGCCGCATGATCATTCTGGTGGATATCGAGCGGCTGATGTCCAGCAGCGATGTGGCGCTGATGGATCACGTAGATCAGGTTGCAGCATAAATTCCAAGTCATATACCTAT
>MEQN01000085.1:28280-28586 GCA_001770235.1 Betaproteobacteria bacterium RBG_16_58_11 | reverse complement strand
GGGTTTCGATCCCAGCCAACTCTCGCTCAAACCAGATATCTTCGTCATCGGCAATGTCGTCTCGCGCGGCAATCCCTTGATGGAAGAGATCTTGAATCGCGGCCTGCCCTACATCTCCGGCCCGCAATGGCTGCTGGAAAATATTCTGCACGACAAATGGACGCTGGCGGTCGCCGGTACCCATGGCAAGACCACGACCAGCGCGATGCTGGCGTGGATACTCGAATACGCCAAATTAAATCCCGGCTTCTTAGTGGGCGGTGTACCAGAAAACTTCGGCTGCTCGGCACGGCTGACCGATTTACC
>MEQN01000085.1:26112-28134 GCA_001770235.1 Betaproteobacteria bacterium RBG_16_58_11 | reverse complement strand
AGTTCCACCATTGCGTGCGCACCGTGCCGGGCAATGGGCTGATTCTCGCCAACGGCACAGAGAACAGTGTTGCGCGCGTATTGCAGCGCGGCTGTTGGACGCCGGTGGAGCAGGTGAGCAGTTCTTCCGGCTGGCAGGCGGGCGAGATCGATGCGGCGGGCAGCTTCGACGTCATGCTCAAAGGCGAGCGCCTGGGCCGCGTGCAATGGGATTTGCTCGGTAACCACAATCGCCACAACGCACTGGCCGCCATCGGCGCGGCGCGTCATGTGGGTGTACCCCCGGCGCAAGCGATCGAAGCGCTGGCGCAATTCAAGAACGTGAAACGGCGCATGGAAGTGCGCGGCGTGGTGAATAACATCACGGTGTACGACGACTTCGCGCACCACCCCACGGCGATTGAAACCACGCTCGCCGGCTTGCGCGCCAAGGTCGGCGGCGCGCGCATCCTGGCAGTGCTGGAACCGCGCTCCAACACCATGAAACTCGGCACCATGAAAGCGCAATTGCCGGCCAGCCTCGAAGCCGCCGACCATGTGTTTTGCTATGGCGCGAATCTGGGTTGGGATGCAGCCGCCGCGCTCGCGCCGCTCGGCGGCAAAGCCGAAACGCATGATGATTTGGAAAAACTGATTCAAGCGATCACCCTCAAAGCTCAGCCCGGCGATCATATTTTGATTATGAGCAATGGCGGTTTCGACGGGATTCATCAGAAGTTGCTGGATCGGCTTGCGGTGTAGCGCGGGCATCCTTGCCGGCAGGGATGCCGGCGCTACGATATCGAAGGGGCATCATGACTAGAATGCACAACCCTCCCCACCCAGGCGAAGTTCTGCGTGATGGGGTTTTTACCGACACCGGCATCACCGTGACGGAGTTCGCCGCACGTATCGGTGTAACCCGCGTTGCGCTCTCCCGCGTGCTAAACAGCAAGGCTGGCATCAGCGCCGATATGGCGGTACGGCTTGCCGCCGCACTCGGTGGCAGCGCCGAGTCATGGCTGCATATGCAGGCAAACTATGATCTATGGCAGTCTGAAAAATCGCTCAAGCGCGCGATTGCAAAGATTAAACCCCTCAAAATTGCCGCGTAAGGCTTAACCGCTCGCCCTTCCAAGGCGTTTGCGATCAAGTCCTACCTCGGCGGGTATAATGCCGACCGTTTCTACCTTCACGCTCCGATTGAATGTCCATAAAAAAACCTGCCGCCTATAGCGAATCTTCCATCCGTGTCCTGAAAGGGCTGGAGCCGGTCAAGCAGCGCCCCGGCATGTACACCCGCACGGAAAACCCGCTGCACATTATTCAAGAAGTGATTGACAACGCCTCGGACGAAGCGCTGGGCGGCCATTGCCAACATATCATCGTCACGCTTAATACCGATGGCAGCATCAGCGTGGAAGACGATGGCCGCGGTATCCCCGTCGGCATGCACCCGGAAGAAAAAGTGCCCACGGTCGAAATCGTGTTCACGCGCTTGCACGCGGGCGGCAAATTCGAAAAGGGCTCCAGCGGCGCGTATGCCTTCTCCGGCGGTTTGCATGGAGTCGGGGTGTCGGTCACCAACGCGCTGTCCTCGCGCCTGGAAGTCATGGTGTGGCGCGAAGGGCGCGTGCATCAACTCGCGTTTGGCAATGGTGATGTGATTGAAAAGCTTAAGTCGCGTGCCATCGCGCGTGATGAAAAGAAATCCGGCACCCGCGTTACCGCTTGGCCGAATCCAAAATATTTTGATTCCCCCGCCATTTCGCAACCCGATTTGCAGCGCCTGCTGCGCTCAAAGGCAGTGTTGTTGCCCGGCGTCAAAGTCACGCTGACCCATGCCAAAACCGGCGACACGCAAACCTGGCAATACGACCAAGGCTTGCGCGGCTATCTGATTGAAACCCTGGCGCAGGCTTCCAATACCGACCCGCTAATTCCCTTGTTCGAAGGCGAGCAATATGCCAACGCCGATGCGGAAGGCTTTGCCGAGGGCGAAGGCGCGGCGTGGGTGGTGGCGTGGACCGAAGACGGCAATGTG
>MEQN01000085.1:25777-26027 GCA_001770235.1 Betaproteobacteria bacterium RBG_16_58_11 | reverse complement strand
AAAGCTTTGTCGAGATGCATTCCTTGCTGCCCAAGGGCGTGAAACTGTTGCCGGAGGATGTGTTTGCGCGCGTGTCCTTCGTACTCTCCGCCAAGGTGCTCGACCCGCAGTTCCAGGGGCAAATCAAAGAGCGTCTGAATTCACGCGACGCGGTGCGCTTGGTCTCCACTTACATCAAGCCCGCGTTGGAGCTGTGGCTCAATCACCATGTCGATTACGGCAAGAAGCTGGCGGATCTGGTGATCAAGCA
>MEQN01000085.1:25560-25765 GCA_001770235.1 Betaproteobacteria bacterium RBG_16_58_11 | reverse complement strand
GCTACGCTCTGCGCAAAAAGTCGAGAAGAAAAAATCTTCAGGCGTGGCCGTGTTGCCAGGCAAGCTGACCGATTGCGAATCTAAAGACGTGACGCGCAATGAAATATTTTTAGTCGAGGGCGATTCCGCAGGCGGTTCAGCCAAGATGGGGCGCGACAAAGAGTTTCAAGCGATCTTGCCCTTGCGCGGCAAGGTGCTCAATTCC
>MEQN01000085.1:25410-25516 GCA_001770235.1 Betaproteobacteria bacterium RBG_16_58_11 | reverse complement strand
AATTCACGACATGGCCGTCGCCATCGGCGTCGATCCGCATGGCGCCAAAGACAACCCGGATTTAAGCGGACTGCGCTACGGCAGGATTTGCATCCTGTCCGATGCC
>MEQN01000085.1:15498-25373 GCA_001770235.1 Betaproteobacteria bacterium RBG_16_58_11 | reverse complement strand
CGCTGTTCTTCAAGCACTTCCCGAAACTGATCGAGCACGGCCATATCTGCATCGCACGCCCGCCGCTCTATCGCGTTGACGCCCCCGCGCGCGGCAAGAAGCCGGCACAGAAAATTTATGCCTTGGATGAAGGCGAGCTGGAAGCGATCGAAGACAAATTGCGCAAAGACGGCGTAAAAGACACCGCTTGGAGCATCTCGCGCTTTAAAGGCTTGGGCGAAATGAACGCGGAGCAGCTCTGGGAAACCACGCTCAACCCCGATACACGGCGGCTGTTGCCGGTGGCGCTGGGCGAATTCGATGCGGCGGCTTCGGAAGCGCGCTTCAATATGCTCATGGGCAAAGGCGAAGCCGCCGCGCGCCGTGCCTGGATTGAAGAGCATGGCAATGAGGCTGAGGCTGATATTTGATTTTGATGTTCTCCCTCGCCCCTTGTGGGAGAGGGTTGGGGAGAGGGGTAGTGGCTATGCTTCACCCTCTCCCCAACCCTCCCCCATCCAGGGGGAGGGAGCTTAATACGCACTATTTGACGGCGTGCTCAGTAACTAATATGCAATCCAACGTGAAGTTTTTTAAATGACCGAACAAGGCAATCTCTTCTCAGAAATCCCCCCCGAAGACGGCGAATCGCTGACGCTCGCCCTCTTCGCCGAGCGCGCTTATCTCGAATACGCCATTTCCGTGGTCAAGGGCCGCGCGCTGCCGGATGTGTGCGACGGCCAAAAGCCGGTGCAGCGCCGCATTTTGTACGCGATGAATGAGCTGGGCTTGGCTGCTACCGCTAAGCCGCGCAAGTCGGCGGCGGTGGTGGGCGATGTGCTGGGCAAATTGCATCCGCACGGCGATCAATCGGTGTATGACGCGCTGGTGCGCATGGCGCAGGATTTTTCGCTGCGCTATCCCTTGATCGACGGCCAGGGTAATTTCGGTTCGCGCGACGGCGATGGCGCAGCGGCGATGCGCTACACCGAAGCGCGCTTAACACCGATTGCGAAATTGCTGCTGGATGAAATCAATCTGGGCACGGTCGATTTCCAGCCCAACTACGACGGCTCGACCGAAGAGCCGAAGCTGCTGCCGGGGCGCTTGCCCTTCGTGCTGCTCAATGGCGCATCCGGCATCGCCGTCGGCATGGCAACCGAGATTCCCTCGCACAACCTGCGCGAGATCGCCAAAGCCGCCGTGGCACTAATCCGCAACCCGAAGCTCACGCACGGCGAGTTGATGCAATTCATCCCCGGACCGGATTTTCCCGGCGGCGGGCAAATCATTACGCCGGCGGCGGCGATTGCCGAGATTTACGCATCCGGTCGCGGCAGCGTGAAAGTGCGCGCCTGCTGGAAGATCGAAGACTTGGCGCGCGGCCAGTGGCAAGCGGTGGTGACCGAGTTGCCGCATGGCACCTCATCGCAAAAAGTGCTGGAAGAAATTGAAGAACTGACCAACCCGAAAATCAAGCTCGGAAAAAAATCCCTCTCGACAGAGCAGCTCGGCCTCAAGCAATCCATGCTCGCAGTGCTCGACGCTGTGCGTGACGAATCCGGGCGCGATGCGCCGGTGCGCTTAGTCTTCGAGCCAAAAACCAAGAACCAAGATCAAACCGAATTCATGAATATGCTGCTGGCGCATACCTCCTTGGAAACCAGCACGCCGATTAACTTAGTGATGATCGGCGGTGATGGCCGTCCGCGCCAAAAGACCCTGGGCGACATCCTGCGCGAGTGGATCGCTTTCCGCTTCGAAACCGTTACTCGCCGCGCACAATTCCGCCTGCAAAAAGTCGATGACCGGATTCATATCCTCGAAGGCCGTGAGTCAGTGCTGCTCAATATCGACAAGGTAATCAAAACCATCCGCGAATCGGACGAACCGAAACCGGCCTTGATTGCCGCCTTCAAGCTATCGGATCGCCAGGCCGAAGACATCCTGGAAATCCGCTTGCGGCAATTGGCGCGCTTGGAGGCGATCAAGATTCAACAAGAGTTGTCCGAGCTGCGTGCAGAAAAAACCACCCTGCACGATCTCTTGAACAATCCGGCCTCGATGAAAAAGCTGATCGTCAAGGAAATCGAAGCCGACGAAAAACAATATGGCGATCCGCGCCGCACCCTGATCCAAGCCGCAGAAAAAGCCGTGATCGAGCAGAAAATTATCGACGAGCCGGTCACCGTCGTCATCTCGCAAAAAGGCTGGGTGCGCAGCCGCAGCGGCCATGGCCACGACGCGGCGCAATTCACCTTCAAAGCCGGTGATGCCTTGTACGGCGCGTTCGAATGCCGCAGCGTGGACAACCTGCTCGCCTTCGGCTCCAATGGCCGCATCTATTCCGTCGGCGTCGGCGCGCTGCCCAGCGCGCGCGGCGATGGCGTGCCGATTACGACATTGATCGATCTGGCGAGCGGCACGCGCATCCTGCATTACTTTGCCGGCACGGCGGATACCCCTTTGCTGCTGGCCTCGACGGCCGGTTATGGTTTTACCGCCAAAGCTGGCGACATGGTGAGCCGCATCAAGGGCGGCAAAGCCTTCATGACGCTGGACGAAGGCGACGAGCCCATCGTGCCACGCACTGTCAGCGACAAGGTCAACGCCATCGCCTGCCTGTCGGAAAAAGGCCGCCTGTTGGTTTTCGATCTGGATGAAATCAAAACCCTGTCCGGCGGCGGCCGCGGCGTGATCCTGATGGAATTGGATAAGAATGAAATATTAATAGCCGCACAACCCATCAGCAAGCGCGGCGTGATCGTCACCGGCGCCGGGCGTGGCGGCAAGGTACAGGAAGTGCTGCTATCCGCGTCTGGTTTGGCCGCGCATGTCGGCAAGCGCGCGCGTAAAGGCAAATCGCTGGATGCGAAGATCAAACCGAGTGCGTTGACAGTCGTGGAATAGCATTGCCTCAAACCGTGGATTTCACCCCAAAGTTCTGTACCCTGCAGCCCCACCCCAAAACTTGAAATAACTTGATTTCTGGGCGCTCGACGCAGATAATGCGTGCGCTATGCAAAAAGCCATCCACAATGAAACATTGCGCGCCGCACTAGCTGAACGCGGGTGGACACAAACGCAGTTGGCGAAAGCAGTGGGGGTTACCTCCCAGGCCGTGACCAACTGGTTAAAGGGCAGCGATTTCCCCCGCCCGGCTACACTGCTCAAGCTGGCCACCACACTCAAACTTAGTTTTGATCAACTGGTTCAGCAACCCGACGAAGGCCAGCCTGTTGTGGCTTTCCGCAAACGAGCCGGCACTAAAACCACCGACGAACACCTTATCAAAGCGCGCGCCATGGGCATGCTGCTCAAGCCGCTGGTGGCGTTTTTGCCCGAGGTGAGAGCGCTCCGCACCCTCATCACCTCACCATCGACTGACTACGACCGGCTGCAAGTCGCGGCTTCACAAGCCCGCGCCAAACTTGGTCTGGGCGATCTTGCCGCGCTGGCCTATGAGCGATTGATAGCCGAGTTCAAGACCAGTGGCGCTGTGCTGGTGCCGGTGCTATGGGGTCAAAAACTGCGCCACGAAAATGCGCTGCACATCCTGCTGCCGCAGGAAGACGTGACCTTCATCTTCCTCAACCTCGACACCCGTCTCGAAGATTTCAAATTCTGGATGGCGCACGAACTGGCGCACGTCTACACACCTAAACTAGCGGGCATGGTGGAAGGCGAAGATTTTGCCGATGCATTTGCCGGCGCGCTGCTGTTTCCGCATGCCTGTGCTGAAGCAGCCTATCGCGACGCCATGCGCGCGACGGCTGCCAAGGAAGTGGGTGCGCTACAGCGTCACGCCGCCAAACACCAGATTTCGCTGAACACGGTGTATCAGCAGGTTAAGCGCTACGCCCACGCCAGCGGTCTGGCGCCCTTGCGCACACCTGAAAAAACCATGCATGCCGTGCGCAACAGCGGCGCCGCGCCATTGGTCAGCCAGGCGCTGTTTGACCCCATGCCGCCCCAGCCAGCGCAATACATCGCGGCCTGTGAAAACGTCTTTCAGACCGATTTCTTCAAGACTCTAGCACGCATGATTCACGAAAACGGCACTGGCCCTTCGTATGTGCAGCAGGTGCTCGACATGTCCGTGCAAGATGCCATGGCACTGCATGAGGATCTGCGCGTGTGACGCTGGTTTTGCTCGATACCAATGCCTACCTAAGGCTGGCAAAACGCATCAAGCCAATGTTGGGCGTCAAGTTCGGGCAAAAAGACTATGTGCTCACCATCCTCAAAGACGTCGAGGACGAAGTCCACCGTAGTGCTAGATTAAAGTTCCATTTCCCCTGGTTCAGCAACCTGGAACTGACGGCCGAACGCTTTGCACAGAGCATCAAACTCAGCCGCGACGAACAAGAAAAATTGAAAGCCGCAGCAAGCGTGTTGCACGGCTGGGTGCTGGCCAACGCTGCCAGCTACACCAGCCTTGGCCGCTCTCCCCCTTCTCCCACGGATTGCCGCGTGCTGGCTTTTGGCCAGATTCGCACTGCCATCGTCGTCACCGACGATCTGGGCATGCACCAACTGGCCAAGGACTTCGAGATCGCCGTGTGGCACGGGCATGAACTGCTGAAGAAAATGCTCACCGCCAAGGCCGTCAACGCAGACCTGGTGCGCGAGATTTTCGAGGCGCTGGAAGCCAACGGCGACCTCCCGCCCACGTGGCGGCACAGTCGCCATACCGCGTTTACCAAGCTGTTTGGGCCGCCGCCCAAGACCTGAGAAGGAGACTGCTGGAAGCACCGGTTTCTTGCTTTGCAGCCTGCTTCGCTGATTTAGGTTTTTTTCGGGGGCTTGGTTTTTTTCGTTACAGCAGCCGCCGGAAATGCGCGGGCAAACGCCATAATGACCTCGCGTACCACTTTGCGTTGGGGGGGTGACAGGCTAAGGAAGGTCTCGATGATTTCCCGGTCCTGATAACCGATACCTTCATCCCATCGCGCCCGCTGCAGCTTGACTCGTTTTTCAATCTCCACACCATAGCGCAATTCCTGCGGCGGAATACGTAACCATTCCGCAAGTGCCTCTAGCTTGTCTTGCCTCGGCAGGGATTCACCCAGCAGCCACCGCCTTACGCCATGTAGCGTCATGGGCTGACCCATATAGTGCAGATTGAATTCACGCTCCAACACTGACGGTTTGGCTTCGTATCCCGCTGCCTGCATCGCGGCACGTAACCGTTTTGCAAATTTGATGCTTGCTTTTTCCATTGCCGAAAGTTACTGGCTTGAGAATAGGCAAGGGTAAGTTACCTTTACTATAAGTTACGTTATTAGCGTAACTTATAGTAAAGTTGCGCGTCGTCTTTATGCCTCCCACGCGCAGCCACAATGTCCAAAAGCCTGCTAGAACAATTACCCGAAATCGTCGCCAAGGGGCGGCAAGAGGCCGAACGCATACTGGAAAGTCTGGAAAGCCGCCATCGCGTCGTATTGCAAACCCGAGAAATGGTTTTCCCCGCCAAGGACGTGGTGCAGAAAGATTGGCTGCACCGACCTGACAGCGCGTTTGATTTACCGCAAAGCTCTTTGCTGCCGGAGATCCAACCAAGCCTGAACCCAATAAAACCGTGGAGCAATCGCCTAATTTACGGCGACAACCTGCTGGCGATGGCGGCGCTGCTGGCGGGCGATGAACACACCCCTTCGCTGCGCGGCAAGGTGGACTTGATTTACATCGACCCGCCATTCGATTCCAAAGCCGACTATCGAACCAAAATCACCCTTCCCGGCGCAGAGTTGGAACAAAAGCCCACCGTGATTGAACAGTTCGCCTATTCCGATACCTGGTCGGACGGCACGGCTTCCTACCTCGCGATGATCGTGCCGCGTCTAGTGCTGATGCGTGAATTGCTGTCGGATAGCGGATCGATTTACGTACATTTGGATTGGCACGTCGGGCATTACGTCAAGATCATGATGGATGCGGTGTTTGGGAAAGAAAATTTTGTTAATGAAGTAATTTGGCAAGCTGCAATTGGAGATACATCGGATAAAAACAAAAAATTCATCAAATCTCACGATGCAATTTACATGTACAGAAAAACTACAACAAGTTTTATATGGAACGACGTTTTTCAAGAATACAGCGATGCAAGTGAAAAGTTGTATTCAAAAAGCGATGAGGGCGGATATTACCAAATGGTATCGGTAGATAACCCTGGTGGCGGTGGCTATATATACGATTTTGGCTACGGAGAAAAAATGCCGCGCAACGGCTATCGAATGCCAAAAGAAACTGCCCTTGAATGGCTTAAACGGGGAATCCTTCAAGTAGAAGCAGGTAAAGTGCCTCGCAGAAAATTATATAAAAGCCCTGATGGTGTACGTTGCCGCGATGTATGGACTGATATCAGGTCGTTACAGGGGAATGAAACTATTGGTTATGCAACTCAAAAACCAGTAACACTCCTCGAACGTATTATTTCGGCATCTTCAAATAATGATTCTTTGGTCGCCGACTTCTTCGGTGGCTCCGGCACCACTGCCGCCGTGGCGGAAAAGCTCGACCGCCGCTGGATCGCCACCGATCTCGGTAAGCCCGCCTGCATGGTCATGCGCAAGCGGCTGATCGACCAAAACGCGCAGCCATTTCTGTATCAAGCCATCGGCGATTATCAGGTGGAAAGCGCCAAGACCGCGCTGGGGCGCAAGTTCCGCGTGGGCGATTTGTCGCAGATTGTGTTGCAACTCTATGGCGCGTTGCCGCTGTCGCCAGAAGACAACCCGGGCCGCAACCTGGGTCGCATCCCAGAAGGCAAGACGCTGGTGCTGGTGGACTCACCCGCCAAAATGACAGGATTGGCGACGTTGAAAAAAGCACTGGCGCTGCGCGATACGCTGCTGGGCGGTTGGGACAAGGTGGTCGTGCTGGGCTGGAATTTTGACCCGGCCATTGGGCATGACCTGCAAGCCTTGAACGATGCGCAGCTGGATGTGCTGGTGATCCCGCCCGACTTGCTCGACCGCTTGAAGAAAAAAAGCGGGCTGGAAAAACTGCGCAAGGAAATCCGCTTTTCCACACTGCAATATCTGACCGTCAAACCGATACAGCGCAAGGCCAGTGGCGAGCAGGAAGTGTTGAGCATCGCGCTGGACAATTATGTGTTGCTCTCGCCTGACGCCATCAACCTGGATGAAGCCAACCGCGCCAAACTACAACAGGTCATCAATCACGAGCCTCTGGCGTTGATCGAGTATTGGGCGGTTGACCCCAATTACGACGGAACAACCTTCCGCTCGCTGTGGCAGGACTATCGCGGCAATACCGAAAATGATGGCGATGCCTTGCGTTGCGTGAATCAGGCGGAACTCAGCGTGCCGAGTAAAACCGGTGTGCGCCGCGTGTGTGTGCGGGCGGTGGATGTGTTCGGTTTTGAGTCCGAAGTGGTGCAGGAGGTGGTATGAAAAACTCATACTTGCCACTGGCCGCCAGACTGACCGCCAAAACCAATTCTGTGTGTATCGGCCTTGAAGACGGTGTAGCCGACATTCTTGATCTGGTTAGCCCGACCACTGCGGAATTGTTGAAGTGGTGGTTTCAGGCGGAATACTGCGCGATGCGTGGTTTCAATTTCCACGAGGGGCAGCGACAGGCGATTTTGAATGTGATTTATGCCCATGAGGTGTTGGGTGTCACCACGTTGCGCGCGCTCTACGAGCAAGTTGCAGCAGATGAATTGCTGGAAGGCGGACGCTTGCTGGAAGTAGATCAAGCCAAGCATCGCCACCCGAAATACTGCTTCAAGATGGCGACCGGCACGGGCAAGACTTGGGTGCTGCAAGCCTTGCTGATTTGGCAGTTGTTGAACAAGCTCGCCGAACCCAGTGACACGCGTTTTACCAAGAACTTTTTGCTGGTAGCGCCCGGCTTGATCGTGTATGACCGTTTGCTGGATGCTTTTTGCGGCAAGCTCAAAGACGGGCTGCGCGATTTTGCCACGTCTGACATTACACAATATGCCGACCTGTTTATTCCCGAATCGTACCTCGAGACGGTATTCCGCTTTGTGCAGTCCAATGTGTGCGACAAGGAAAACATCGGCACTAAAGCGACCAGTGGCGGGATGATCGCCATTACCAACTGGCACTTGCTGGCGGAGGCGGGCGAGGACATTGGCGATGAAGACGAGATCGAAACACCGGGTGCGGATATTGATCCGGTCAAGGTGGTGGAATCCATGTTGCCGCTGACACCGGGCAGAGCAACAGGAAACGCGCTTGATGTGCTGGATCGGTGTTTTGCACGAGGTGGGGTACTGGATTTTCTCGCTGGTCTGCCGGATTTGATGGTGGTCAACGATGAGGCGCATCACATCCACGAGCTTAAAAAAGAAGGCGAACAAACCGAGGTGGAGTGGCAGAAAAGTTTGAGCCGCATAGCCGAAAGCAAAGGCGCGCAATTTCTGCAATTGGATTTTTCCGCCACGCCGTACAACCAGATCGGCACGGGTGCGAAAACACGCAAAGCATTTTTCCCGCATATCGCGGTGGACTTTGACCTGAAAACTGCCATGCGGCTCGGCTTGGTAAAATCGCTGGTACTGGACAAGCGCAAGGAAATCGGCGCGTTGCCTCTGGAGTTCAAGGCGGAACGAGACGCTGAAGGCAGCCCGATGTTGGCAGAAGGCCAGCGCGTGATGTTGCGCGCCGGATTATCCAAGCTCAAAAAATTGGAAGTCGATTTCGCCCTAATCGCGCCGCACCGTTATCCGAAAATGATGGTGATTTGTGAGGACACCACGGTGTCGCCGCTTGTCGCGCAATTCCTGATGGGTGAAGGCTTGAGCGAAAACGAAGTGATGGCGATTGATAGCGGCAGGAAAGGCGAGCTGAAACCTGACGAATGGGAAAAAATTCGCGAACGGCTGTTCGATGTGGACAAGCATCAAACGCCGCGCGTGTTGGTCAGCGTGCTGATGCTGCGCGAAGGTTTTGACGTGTCCAACATCTGCGTGATCGTGCCGTTGCGCACCACCGGCGCGCAAATTCTGCTGGAGCAGACCATCGGTCGCGGTCTGCGCCTGATGTGGCGCGATCACGAATACACTGACATCAAGCAGGAAAACCGCGAACGTATTCGTAACGGGCAGGAGCCGCAAAGCCTGATTGATATTCTTTGCGTGATCGAGCATCCCGCCTTTCAGTCCTTTTACGACGAGCTAATGAAGGAAGGGCTGGCAGGAACCACATCGGATGATCAGGATAGAACAAGCAGCATTGGTGACTTGATTTCTGTTGGGCTGGTGGAAGACTACAAGGAGTACGACTTCGCGATTCCGTTTATTTTGAGCGAAGACGACGAAGAGCTGACCGTGCTGAATGTTGATGTAGAAGAAATCACAGGCTTCAGCAGCTACACACAACAACAGCTCAAAGCCATGCTGGGCAAAGGCGACGTGTTTGCCTCACATGATGTGCAATCCGGCACGCGCTTTGGCGATTATCGTGTGCAAGGCGGCGTGATGACCGCGGCGGGCTATAATGAATATCTGAGCCGCATGACCGCCCGGTTATCACAGGTGCTTAACCAACCGTTGACCGGCAAGAGTGGCGGCGGTGTGGCGAAATTTCCCTACTTGCAAATCCATACCGTGGAACTGGTCAAGGCGCTGGATTCCTACATCCGCAGCAAATTGTTCGGGGAGCCATTCGACCCGCTGACCGATGAAAACTGGCGGTTGCTTTTGCTTGATCCACTGGTACAGCACATCATTAAAGTTTTTGCCGAAGCGATTTTGACGGCGGAAAAGTCCGAGCAGATTGCTGGCTTTGAAGTAGCGCATCGCCGGCTATCTGAAGTGGAAAAACTGCCGATGCGCGATAGCTTTTCCATTCCCACACGTAAATGTATTTATGAGCGGCAGCCGTTCCCTTCGCGCAATG
>MEQN01000085.1:15118-15475 GCA_001770235.1 Betaproteobacteria bacterium RBG_16_58_11 | reverse complement strand
GAATGGGCGCAAAAGGATTCTGGTGTGCAGGCGTTTTGCAAAATCAATGAAACCAAACACAGCTTTTGCCGCTTACGCTATTTGAAAGACGATGGACTGCCCGCGATGTATTCACCGGACTTTTTGGTGAAGACTGAAGCGGATATTTTCTTGGTCGAAACCAAAGCGCAAAAGGATGTCCGCACACCGAATGTGCAGCGCAAATTAAAATCTGCCGCTGCGTGGTGCGAACGAATCAACACGCTTGTGAGCGATGATCGCATGGGGCACGAATGGCATTACGTCTTGCTGGGAGAGTCGCAATTCTATGAATGGCGCGATAAAGCAGCGAGCATGGCGGAGTTGCTCAGGTTTGCG
>MEQN01000085.1:11809-15057 GCA_001770235.1 Betaproteobacteria bacterium RBG_16_58_11 | reverse complement strand
TTAGCGGATTTACCCCAGCTTCCGTTGCCAAAGCGAACCAAATCACTCCGGTTTCTGCCCAACCAGCAATGCTTCCGGAACCAAGCGCTGAATGGATGTAGCCAGCTCCAGAATGATTCCCGGCCGGCTATTGACCGAAACCCACAGCACATTGATCTTTAGGTTGAGATCGACGAAGACGACTTCGCGGTACTGTTCCAATATCCACTGAAGTTTGTTCAGGATGGTATTGATGGCGTGCTGGGGGCGGCTGCGCAATCCGGGGATCAGCATCATGAAATCCACCAGGGGCCGCCCGCTCTCACCACGCGTCGGCACGATTTGCCACAATGGCGTGCCGGGCTCTAGCGCTGCGCCCGCAACAGGAAGGTTGCTACGAAACTTGACGAGGCTCATGTATCTCCCTTTGGGTATGCAGCCCAAGCAAAGACAACACCATCAATCAACAGGGTATGGCTTCAATGATTAGCCAGTTTACCCAGTTCAGTCAGAATCGAATACACGAGCTCTTGCCCCTGCACGCTCATGCCGTTGGCCAGCTTGTCGGCATCCCGTTCGCCGCCCACGAGTTTTCGCATCATGCCGCCCAGTTTGGCCATGTCGCCGCCAGCCCGTACCATCTGTTCAGCCATGTTTGCCAGCATATGCAATGCTTCCGGGTTGCCCCGCCCTGCTGCATCAATCATGCGGGCGAGTCCTGGGGCGGCCAGGCTGGCATCAGGCTTGGCATTGGGGTCAGGCAAGGTGGCAGGATCTTGAATCCCGCACAAAATGGATTCGATAATTGCGCTGTCTTCGTCATCCAGCCCCAATAACGCACTGGCATCCCGCTTGCCGTTTATCACTTGGCGTATCGCCACCACCAAGGTAGACCAACCGTTCTTGGCGGTCATTTCCAGCATCGGTTCCAATTGGGGCAGGAGCGCCCGGTTATTGCAAGCCATCACCACGTTATGAATCAAGGCCGCATGGAATTGCACGATTTGCTGTTTTTGGTCGGAGAGTAATTTGGACACTTCGTCGATCCCTTGAAATTTTTCAGGCCATGCTTCGGGGTTTACCAACTCATATTATCAAAATGGCACTGAATCAACGAAGGCGCCTCTCCAGACACTTTAACTGCCGGCCATCTATTTGCAATCGGTGACCGGCCGTTCCTGATGCTTTCCCGTAATTGGCGACGCAGTCTGTCAGACCCACTCAATAAGTTTGACGTGTGAGCCGGGGATCACGGCCCGCAAAATTTTGACTTGCCCCCCTCTTCGGGCTAGCATTACTACTTAAGTAGTAAATCAGGAGTAAACACTATGGGCATGCCAGTCAGAATCGACGAAGAACTGTACGCACAAGCCAAATCAGAGGCCGTCGCGGAGCATCGCACTATCGCGGGCCAAATTGAATTTTGGGCCAAGGTGGGGCGTACTGCATTGGACAACCCAGACCTGCCAGTAAGCTTCATCGCAGAGTCGCTCATCTCCATGGCGGAACCGCGCAACAGCGCCACCCCCTTTGTGCCGCGCAGCCGTCGCGCATGAGCTATGAAGTCGTGCAAACCCGCCGCTTTGGGCGGCAGTACAAAAAGTTGCACGACAATGTCGCCGAAGATGTAGATCGGGCTGTTCAAACTGTCACTGCCAATCCAAAAATCGGTGAGCGCAAAAAGGGGGACTTGGCAGAACTACTCGTGCATAAATTCCACAGTCAGGGCCAGCTTTATCTGCTTGGGTACACGGTGGACGATGCGATCAGGCTGGTTTATCTTGAGGCAATTGGTTCGCATGAGAACTTTTACCGCGATTTGAAGAAGTAATCGCCTTTCCCCGCCCCGCCCCTTCCGGTAAACTTGCGCCCCCTTCCCCCCCAGGCTCTCCCATGTACGTTTTTTTTGAAGAAGATGGCGGCTTTAAAGTCGGCACCATCCTGGCTGACAATACCACTTCGTTCCAAGTGGAAACTTTGCACGGCAAGCGCGCCAAGATTAAAGCAAACAATGTGCTGTTCCAGTTCAAGGAACCGGCCTTGTCCGGCTTTCTGGAGGCGGCGCATCAAGTTGCGGACAACATCGATCTAAGTTTTTTGTGGGAAGCGAGCGGCGACGCGGAATTCGATTTTCAATCGCTGGGACAGGATTATTTCGGGCATGTGCTAAGCGCCACGGAATCCGCCGGGTTATTGATGCGCCTGCACAGCGCACCGATGTATTTCTACAAAAAGGGTAAGGGGCGTTACAAGCCCGCGCCGGAAGAATCGCTCAAGGCCGCGCTGGCGAGCGAGGAGCGCAAGCGCAAGCAAGCCGAATTGTTGGCGCGCTATGTGAGTGAGCTCAGCGCCGGCACCTTGCCCGCCGAATTCCCACCGCACTTAGCCATGCTGCTCTACGCGCCGGAGAAGAACGCGCTGGAATTTAAGGCGCTGGAGCAAGCGGCGGCGGCGACCAATCTCCGACCTTTGCATCTGCTGGAAAAATGCGGGGCGATCCCGTCCAGCCACGACTATCACTTGCAGCGTTTCTTGCGCGAGTGGTTTCCCGAGGGGCCAGGCTTTACCACCACCGCCACTTGTGTCGCGCCGACCGATTTACCCTTGGCCGAGGTTTCCGCTTTCAGCATCGACGACGAGACCACGACCGAGATCGACGATGCGTTCTCGTTGGTGAAATTGGATAACGGTGACTACTGCCTCGGCATCCACATCGCCGCGCCCGCCTTGGGCATCACGCCGAATTCCGATCTCGACGCGATTGCGCGCAAGCGGCTCTCCACGGTGTATATGCCGGGCAATAAAATCACCATGCTGCCGGATAGTGCGGTGGAGGTTTTCACGCTGAAGGAAGGTGCGGCCTGCCCCGCGCTGTCGCTCTACCTGACCCTGGCGCCGGATTACAGCGTGCGCGCACAGGAGACGAAGCTCGAACGCGTGACCATCGCCGCCAATTTGCGCCACGAGCAATTGGAGCCGCTGTTCAACCAGACCTCGCTTGGCAACGGCGTGGACTATCGCTATCGCGAACAGTTGGAATGGTTGTGGCACTTCGCCAACCATCTCGAAGCGGGACGCGGCGTAAAAGACGGAGGCCGCAATTTAATTCCGGAATATCAATTCAAAATTGAAAATGATCGAGTACGCATCATTCACCGCGTGCGCGGCACGCCGATCGACAAAGTAGTCGCGGAGATGATGATTCTGGCCAATAGCCGCTGGGCCGATTGGCTGGCGGAAAATAAAGTCACTGCAATCTACCGTGCGCA
>MEQN01000085.1:0-11761 GCA_001770235.1 Betaproteobacteria bacterium RBG_16_58_11 | reverse complement strand
GAACGCTATGTCTGGTCCAGCTCGCCGCTGCGGCGTTATATCGATCTGCTCAATCAGCGTCAACTGATTGCCCTGGTCCAGGGTGACACCCCTATCTACGCCGCCAAGGATGAAGCGCTGGATAGCGCGATGTACGCCTTCGAACAAACCTATGAGGCGTACAACGACTTCCAACGCAATATGGAAAAATACTGGGCACTGCGTTATCTGCTGCAAGAAGGCATTACCGAGACGACCGCGACTATCATTCGTGAAAATTTAGTGCGCTTCGAGAATCTGCCCTTGGTGACGAAGGCCGTGGCTGTGCCGGAGTTAGCGCCCGGCACCCGAGTCAAACTTATCCTGCGCGATATCGATCCCCTGGCGTTGGAACTGGCTTGCGTATTTGCCGCCACGGTGTGACAAGCACTGGTGATCAGGCATAAAATCCAAGCTTCGCAACTCCACGAGCCCATCACGCAGTTGGCCCAATCCGCCCGCACACTCGCCGCCACGCTTGGCATTTCCGTTCCGTTCGCGGTCGCAATGAGTATCTCCATCGTGTTTCACTCTGCGGCGCTGTTCGGACTCGGTTTCGTGCTGCCTAATGCGCGCCATACTGACGCCGGCGCGCGCCCGCTGCAAGTGGTGCTGGTCAACGCCAAATCCGCCAACCGTCCGCTCAAAGCGCAAGCGCTGGCCCAGGCCAATCTGGAGGGCGGCGGCAATACCGATGCCGACGCGCGCGCCACCTCCCCCTTCCCCACGACCGAGAACGCGGAACCGCAGCCCGAACTCAAAAAACGGCAGGAACAAGTGCGCGAACTGGAGCAGCAGCAAGCGCGTTTGTTGATGCAACTCAAATCCAAACCCGCCTTGGAAAAACCCGCACCCGCGGCGCGCCCCCAAACCGATGCCGGCCATACGCCGGATGCCACCGATTTGATGGCGCGCAGCTTGCAAATGGCGCGCCTGGAAGCGCAGATCGAGCGCAATTACAACGCCTACCAAAGCCGGCCCAAACGCAAAAATCTCGGGGTGCGCGTGGAAGAGTATCGCTTTGCGCGCTATGTGGATGACTGGCGCATCAAAGTCGAGCGCGTCGGCAACCTGAATTACCCGGACGAAGCGCGGCAGAAAAAACTCTACGGCAGTTTGCGCCTCACTGTGCATATCAAATCCGACGGCACGGTGGAAAAGGTGGATATCGACCTCTCCTCCGGTTCCAAAATTCTGGACGAGGCCGCCGTGCGCATTGTGCAGATGGCCGGTCCTTACGCCGCCTTCCCCGAGGATATCCGGCGCGATACCGATATTGTCGGCATCACCCGCACCTGGATTTTTACCCGCTCCGATCAACTCGCCAGCGAATAATGTCTGGTTTCTCGCCCGCTCACTTTCGGGCGAGGCATGCCTCGCCCCTACGCTTATATTGCGACGCCATGGTGAGCCGGGCGCGCAGCGGAACGAAAAACTGACATTGCGCTTTGCTTTTTCTGCACAACGCAGGATGCGATTAATTGCCTATAGTGAGAAAAAGCGATCGCATCCATCACCCCCCAGGAGAATCAAATGGCCATTATCACCATCGGCAACTATTACGCGGAATGGAATCCCTCCGGCTGCGTAGACAAACCCGGCGAAGGGCGGCTTATTTTGCGCAGCGCGACCCGGCTCACCGATTTACATTATCTGAGCGGGCTGCACTCGGACGATTACCGCAATCTGCTGCATTTGCTGCAAACCGAGAAGCCGCTGTATTGGGACACCGAGGCGGGCAAGCTGCGCACCGCGCACCCGCAAACCCACAACGCGGAGCCGGTGGGCGAGCAGGAAGGGCATTAGACGGATTAAGCGGTTTTAAGCTGCAACGGCTGTTGCGGGCGTTGCAGCTTGGTGAGAATACCTTCCAGCACCGCAAGCTGCTTGAGCAGCGCGGACTGCGTGGCATCCAGCTCCACCAAGCGATCTTGCAGCGAATCGATGTTGTCGTGGATTTTGCGAATGTTTTCCAGCCGGCGCTCGATTTGCAGCTTGTGATCGTTGATCTGGGTGATGAGCGGCGTGAGCACGTTGCGCAGCCAGGCTTCGCAATCCACGCGCGTTTTTTCGAACACCATGCGCGCCTCGCCCACCAGGCTCAAGAAGAATTTGCGGATCAGAAAATGCTTCTCGGTCATGATGTTGATCGGGTCGCGGCAGAAATCCTCGGCATGGTGCGCGAGCTTGCGGATCGCTTCCATGTATTGGTCGATACCCAAGTCCGGCGCATGGCGGCGCTCGAAGCCGTGCTTGACGTGGAAGCGGATGTAGGCCGCATCCACCAGCCCCTTGATCTGCTTGGCATGCTTGTGGATGTGCTGATATTGATGCGCGGTCTGGCGGATCAGCATTTGCATGCTGCGCGACAGGCCGGCGGTGGTCCAACTGCCTTGGATCGAGGCGTGGGATTTTTCCAGAATATCGTCCAAGCGGTCGATGCTTAAATTATTCAGCAGCAGGCGCCCTTGCTGGGTGATCACGCCGCGCGTGACGTTGAAGGCTTTCACCGTTTCGTCGTAGCTGCGTTTATCCTGGTCCAGCATGCTGAGCATTTTGTGGATCACTTCCTTGTTCTTGCCGGACAGCGAGGACAATTCCTTATGCTCGTGGCGCGCGGCGGCGATCTGCTGGCGCACGCTGTTGTAGGAAGCCAGCACCATGGCGCCGATTTCCTGGGTGACGCTCTTGCGCAGAATTTCCTGACGCGTGGGAATGATGTCGTTGGCGAGGATTTGCTCCAGCCGCTCGATGCCGCTTTTGGCGAGCAAGGCCGGGTCATTTTTGATCTTGGCGACCAGCGCCTTTTGCGCCGAGACCGCCAGCACATTGGCCACGGGCAAGCCGAGTTGCTGCGCGGTGGCCTCCTGCTGGCGCTGCACGCTTTGCTGAATTTTGTCCCACGGCTTCAGCTCGTCCCACAACACATCGATTTTGTTCAGCACGGCGATGGTGTGTTTGGCGTGCTTTTGCACATGCTTCTGCCAAATTTCCATATCGGATTTTGTGACGCCGGAATCAAGCGCCAACAGGAACAGCACCGCGTGCGCGTTCGGGATCATGGAGAGCGTGAGCTCGGGCTCGCTGCCCAGCGCATTCAAGCCGGGCGTATCCAAAATCGCCAAGCCGTTTTTCAACAGCGGATGCGGGTAATTGATCAGCGCATGGCGCCAGGCGGGGATTTCCACCTTGTCGCCGCGCACCATTTCCTGCATGGTCGAATCCTGGTCGTCCCATAGCCCTAAGGTGCGCGCCTCGACCTTGGTGACCAGCTTGGTTTGGGTGAGGCTTTGCATCGCCTCCGTCATCGCGTCGGCGGAATCGAGATTGAGCCGCGTGCTCACCCATTCGATGGGCTTGCGCTTGAATTGGCTGATGGTCTCGTCGCGGTAGCGGGTTTCGATCGGCAACAGGCGAATGAAGGGCTCTTCGCGCGGATCGTAGAATAATTCGGTCGGGCACATGGTGGTGCGCCCCGCATCGGAGGGCAGCAAGCGCTGCTTGAAGTCGGCGAAAAACAGCGCGTTGATGAGCTCGCTTTTGCCGCGCGAAAACTCGGCCACGAAGGCGAGCGTGACGTGATCCTGCTTCAGGCTCTCCAGCAAGTCATACAGCTTGAGCGACTGTTGCGCCTCGAATTCCTGGTGGTCGTCCAGCCAATCCTGATAGGCGGTGATGGCGGTGGCCAGCTCGTCGCGCCATTGTTGATAATCCCTGACCTGTTGTTCCAGCAGCGCGCTCATCCGTTTGCCCACAATGTTTCCGGTTCCACGATAGAGTCGTAGACCTCCACCACTTTGTGCCTGCCCTGGCTGCCTTGCTTCACGATCACTTGCGCCGCAGGCACTTTAAACGCCCGGCCCAAATATTTCACCAGCGCCGCATTGGCTTGGCCTTCGATCGGCGCGACGTTGATCTGGATTTTCAGGGCCTCGGCATGCGGGCCGACCACTCGCGTCGCGCGCGCGCCGGGTTGAATATGCAGCGTCAGCACCAGACAGCCTTTTTTGGCGTCGCGCCGGTACCAGTTGGCCATCTCACATTAAACCCGAATGAATCAGGCTCGACAGCCACGGCAGGATGAATAGCAGGAGCACATAACAGGTCAAGACCACGACCATCGGCGACAAATCGATATTGCCGATCGGCGGCAAAATTTTCTGAATCGGGCGCGCGAAGGGCCGGTTCATGGCGTTGAGCAGGCTCATGTACGGGCTATGCGGGTTGACCAGGCTGATGACGAACAACATGAACTGCAACAGAATCACCATCCACAGCGCGATCTTGATCAGCTCCATCAACGCCGCCAGCGCGACGCCGCCGGCCAGTCCCAATCCCATCTCCGCCCCGCGCCCGGTCAGCGCCACCACGAGCGCAATCAGCAACAACTCGACCAGCCAGGCGACCGTCAGCGTCGCGAGATCGAGCCCCCACAGACCGGGAATGACGCGGCGCATCGGCTTCACCGCAAAATCGGTGAGGGTCATGGCGAATTGCGACAGGGGATTGTTGTAGGACGCGCGCGTCGCCTGCAAATGAAAACGCAGCAGCAGCACCGCGACGAAGGCAGTGGCCACGCTGTCGAGCAAAAAGATGAATGCGCTGATTAACATGCAGCCCGCATTTTTGCAGGTAAATCAAGATAACTCAAGGAATTAGCTCTGTTTTCCCAACTCATCGCCCAATTCGCGGGAACGCTCCGCCGCGGCGCGCACCGCGCGCTGGATCAGGGCTTTAACGTCCGCTTGCTCCAGGGATTGAATCGCCCGTTCCGTGGTACCGCCTTTTGAGGTCACTTTAGCGCGCAGGGTCGCGGGGTCATCATGGCTTTGGCGCGCAAGCTGCGCTGCGCCGAGGAAGGTGGCGAGCGCCAGTTCGCGCCCTTGCGCCGGGCTTAACCCCAATTCCAGCGCCGCCGCCTCCAGCGCTTCGATGAAATAAAACACATAGGCCGGGCCGCTGCCGGAGACCGCCGTCACGGCGTCCATCTGCGCTTCTTCATCCAGCCAGACGCAAGCGCCGACGGCTTCCATCACTTGCTGCGCTTGGCCGCGCTCGACCGCGCTCACCTTCGGCAAAGCATACAGGCCAGTCACCCCGGCGCGCACCAGAGCCGGCGTGTTGGGCATGGCGCGCACCAGCCGCGCATAATCCCCCAGCCAGCGCGCCAAATCCTGCGCGCGCACGCCGGCGGCGATCGAGATCACCAACTGCCGGCGCAGCAAGGGCTTCAATTCACCGGCTACCGCGCACAACTGCTGCGGCTTGACCGCCAGCACGATGAGATCGGTTTGCACCGCTTCGGCGCTGATGCCGGCGTAGGTTTTGAGCTCGAATGCACGCGTCAGCGTGGCGCGCGCATCGGCATTGATTTCCACCACATGAATGTCGCCGGGGTTAAACCCCCGCTGCATCAAGCCACCGATCAACGCGCCGGCCATATTGCCGCCGCCGATAAAAGTGATTTTCATAATGGGTTCCTTTTAAATACTTAACCACGGGGAGCACGGGGAGCACGGGGGACACGGGGAGGGCAAAAATAACAAAAGCAAGATTCCCCCGTGTCCCCCGTGGTTAATTTGCTTTTCTTTCCCCAAATATCGCCGACCCCACGCGCACAATGGTCGCGCCCTCTTGAATCGCCGCTTCCAAATCATCCGACATGCCCATCGACAGGGTATCCAGCGCGAAACCCTGCTCGTTCAATTGCTCAAACAGCTCGCGCACGCTGCGAAACGCGGCGCGCTGCCGGGCCGCATCCTCGGTCGGCGCCGGAATCGCCATCAAGCCGCGCAAATGAATGCGCGGCAAAGCAGCGACGGCGCGCGCCAAACCAGTGATTTCTGCCGGTTCCACTCCGCTTTTGCTCGCCTCGCCGCTCACATTCACTTGCAGGCAGATATTCAGCGGCGGCAGGCCGGCGGGGCGCTGCTCGGATAAGCGCTGCGCGATTTTGGCGCGGTCCACGCCGTGCACCCAGGCGAAATGCTCCGCGATCGGCTTGGTCTTGTTGCTCTGCAAGGGGCCGATGAAATGCCATTCCAAATCCAGGTCAGGCAGCGCCGCGATTTTAGGCAAGGCTTCCTGCGCGTAACTCTCGCCGAAGGCGATCTGGCCAGCGGCATAGGCCGCGCGGATCGCATCGGGCCCGAAGGTCTTGGACACCGCAAGCAGTGCAATCGACGCCGGCGCCCTGCCGCACTGCACCGCGGCGCGCGCTATGCGCTCGCGCACGGCTTGCAATGCGTTTGAGATTGTTGTCATAATGGGTTGGCAGCGGCATCAGTCAGGGAAATTAATTGCCGAAAGTTAACCTTCTGCGCCAATACTGCACAAATAGGGAATTATAAATGGAAATCGCCGACCTGCTGGCCTTCTCGGTCAAGAACAAAGCCTCCGACTTGCATCTTTCGGCGGGGCTGCCGCCGCTGATCCGCGTCAACGGCGATATCCGCCGCATCAATGTCGAGCCGCTCGATCATAAGGGCGTGCATGGCATGGTGTACGACATCATGAACGATGGCCAGCGCAAGAACTACGAAGAAAACCTGGAAGTCGATTTCTCGTTCGAGATCCCCAACCTGGCGCGTTTCCGCGTCAATGCCTTCAACCAGCAGCGCGGCGCGGCGGCGGCCTTCCGCACCATTCCATCCAAGGTGCTGACCTTGGAGCAATTGAACTGCCCGCCGATCTTCAAGGATCTTTGCCAACAGCCCAACGGCATCGTGCTGGTGACCGGCCCGACCGGCTCCGGCAAATCCACCACCCTGGCGGCGATGATCAACGAGGTGAACGAAAACGATTACGGCCACATTCTCACCCTGGAAGACCCGATCGAATTCGTGCATGAGAGCAAAAAATGCCTCATCAACCAGCGCGAGGTCGGACCGCACACCTTGTCCTTCACCAACGCCTTGCGTTCCGCGCTGCGCGAAGATCCGGATGTGATCCTGGTGGGCGAGTTGCGCGATCTGGAGACGATTCGCCTGGCCCTGACCGCGGCTGAAACCGGTCATTTGGTGTTCGGCACCTTGCATACCAGTTCCGCGGCCAAAACCGTGGATCGGATCGTGGACGTGTTCCCCGCAGCGGAAAAAGAAATGATTCGCGCCATGTTGTCCGAATCGCTGCGCTCGGTTATCGCGCAGACGCTGCTTAAAACCAAGGACGGCAGCGGCCGCGTCGCCGCGCACGAGATCATGATCGGCACCCCGGCGATCCGCAACCTGATCCGCGAAAACAAAGTGGCGCAAATGTATTCGTCGATTCAAACCGGGCAGGCGCTCGGTATGCAGACCATGGAGCAATGCCTGCAAGACATGATTCGGCGCAATATCATTTCCGAAGTGGAAGCGCGCAAAGCGGCGCGTAAAGACGCGAAACTCTAGGAGTCAAAATGGATCGCGAACAAGCACAGAAATTCATAAACGACTTGCTGCGCCTGATGGTGAGCAAGAAAGCCTCGGATCTATTCATCACCGCCGGCTTCCCGCCCGCGCTCAAGATCGATGGCCGCATCACGCCGGTTTCCAACCAGACCTTGACGCCGCAGCACACCATGGAGCTGGCGCGCTCGATCATGAACGACAAGCAGGCGTACGAATTCGAATCCACCAAGGAATGCAATTTCGCCATCGCCCCGCCCGAAATCGGCCGCTTTCGCGTCAACACTTTCGTGCAGCAGGGTCGAACCGGGGTCGTATGCCGCACCATCAACTCGGTGATTCCAAAATTCGAGGAACTGGGTTTGCCCGAGGTGCTGCGCGATGTCTCCATGACCAAGCGCGGCTTGGTGATTTTTGTCGGCGGCACCGGCTCCGGCAAATCGACCTCGCTCGCCGCCATGGTCGGCTACCGCAATGAAAACTCGCAAGGCCACATCATCACGATCGAGGACCCGATCGAGTACGTGCACGAACATAACAAGTGCATCATCACCCAGCGCGAAGTCGGCGTGGACACCGACGGCTGGTTCTCGGCGCTGAAAAATACCCTGCGCCAAGCCCCGGATGTGATTTTGATCGGCGAGATTCGCGACCGTGAAACCATGGATTACGCCATCGCCTTCGCCGAGACCGGCCACTTATGCCTATCGACCCTGCACGCCAATAGCGCCAACCAGGCGCTGGATCGCATCATCAACTTCTTCCCCGAAGACCGGCGCGATCAGTTATTGATGGACCTGTCGCTCAACCTCAAAGCCTTCATCTCACAGCGCCTGCTCCCGCGCCGCGAAGGCAAGGGCCGCGTCGCCGCGGTGGAAATCATGCTCAACTCCCCGCTCATCTCCGACCTCATCTTCAAAGGCGCGGTGCATGAAATCAAGGAAATCATGGCCAAATCACGCGAGCTGGGCATGCAAACCTTCGACCAGCATTTATTCACGCTGTATGAAGCCGGGCTCATCACCTACGAAGACGCGCTCAGAAACGCCGACTCGCTCAACGACCTGCGCCTCAAAATCAAGCTGCACGGACAGGAGTCCAAGGATCGCGACATCATGTCGGGGATCGATCACCTCGATATTATTTGATAAATCGAGTCTGACCCTCATGGCACTCGTCGCCGAGTTGAACAAGCACGCGTGCCGCGGCCAACCAGTTTCATGGCGCTTGCTTCAGGGCGCGTTCTTCTGGCGTTTGCCGCGATAAATGGCATCCGGCTGCTGTTCGAGCGTTTCGGCCAGCAGGCGTAGGGCGTCCGCCGCACGCGAAACTTCTTTCAGTGTGGCGTTCATGTTCTTGACCGTCGGAGAATCCTGTGCGGTCAGGCTGCGCAGCGAGGCTGCGGCTTTCGCCAGTTCATCGCTGGCCCGCACCATGTTGCTGACCATTTTCGAGTCGGGGCTGGCCAGACTGGCCACTCTGTCCGCTGCCGTTTCGACCTTGGCCAGCGCCACCTGTGCCCCTTCCAGCGCCTTGCGCATCTCGACCAGGTCTTGGCTCACCTCCTTGAAGATGGGCTTGCTCTGGGCATCGAGGCGGGTGGCCAGCGATTCGAGTTGGCGCAGTGTGGCGTTGAGTCGTTTCGGCAATTCCTGGGTGGCCGGGTCCGACATAAGCTTGTTGATGGCGCTGCTAATCGACGCGACATCGGCCATGAACTTGTCCATAGCAAAACCTTCGAGCTTTGTCGTCAGCTCCTCCACGGTGGTGCGGATGGTGGGGATTTCGCTGAGATCGGGATCGAGGGCGGCGTAGTTCGGCGGCTTGTCCGGATGGAAATCCAGATCGACGTAGAGTTGGCCGGTGAGCAGGCTCTGCATGCGCAGCCGGCCGCGCAGACCGCGCTCGACCAGTTGGCGCACGGTGGCGCGGTCGCGCAGATCGACGGCTTCGACGCCGCGCGTGCGCACGACATGCGGTTCGATTTCAATCATCACCGGCACGAGAAAGCGCCGGCTCTTTTCGTCGAGGCCGAGCTGGATCTGCTTAACAGTGCCCACCTTGACGCCGAGAAAGACCACGGGCGCGCCGACCTGCAGGCCTTGCGCGGCGCCTTCGAAGTACAGCACATGCTGCCGCCGCTCGCCGAACCAGCTACCGCCGGCCAGTAGCAGGGTGGTGATGACCGCCAGCGCGACCGCCCCGAGGACGAAGGCGCCGATCAGCGTGGGGTTGGCTTGTTTGCTCATGCTGCGCCTCGCGTGAGGAAATGACGTACTTTGGGATGGCCCGACTTGAGCGCGTCCTGTGGATGGCCGGTGGGAATCATGGTGTGGGTTTCCGCATCGAGATAGATCGAATTGTTGCCGATTGAAAGAATGCTGGCCAGCTCGTGCGTCACGACCACGACCGTGGTGCCGAGGCTGTCGCGCAACTCAACGATCAGTTCGTCGAGCCGCCGCGCCGTGAGCGGGTCGAGGCCCGAGGAGGGCTCGTCGATGACCAGGATATCCGGGTCCAGCGCCATCGCCCGCGCCAGGCTGGCGCGCTTCTTCATGCCGCCGCTGAGTTCGGACGGGTAGAAATCCTCGAAGCCGGCGAGGCCGACCAGCGCCAGCTTGAAGGAAACGATCTCGTCGATGCGGGCTTGCGTCAGGCCGGTGTATTCGGCGATCGGCAGCGCGACGTTGTCGGCCAGGGTGAGCGAACTCCACAGCGCACCGCTCTGAAACAGGATGCCGAGCCGGCGCTTGAGCCGCTGGCGGTCCTCCTCGGGCGCTTCCCAGAAGTCCTCGCCGCTATACAGCACGTTGCCCTGCAAGGGGCGCTGCAGGCCGACCAGCGCGCGCATCAGCGTGGTCTTGCCGCAGCCGTTGCCGCCCATGATGACGAAGATGTCGCCCTTGTTCACGACGAAGCTGAGACCGTGCTGCACGACATAATCGCCATAGCCGATGCTCAATTCGCGGACCTCGATGTGGGGCGTGCCGGAAGCTTCAGTCATGGTTCAAATGTCGAGCTGATAATAAACGATAGTCATGATCGACGCCGCGATGGTGATCAGCAGGATGGCGGTGACCACCGCCGACGTCGCCGCGCGGCCGACCGCCTCGGCACTGCGCCCGCATTGCATGCCGCGCAGGCAGCCGGCGAAGGCGATCATCGCGCCGTAGACGGTGCCCTTGGAAAGGCCGACGAGGAAATGCTTGAGTTCGAGCGCACGCAATGTCTCCGTATAGTACTCGAACACGCCGATGTCGAAGATGGTCACGGAAACCAGCAGCCCGGCGAGCATGCCAATGAAGCCGGAATACAACGTCAGCAGCGGCACCATCAGCATCAGCGCCAACATGCGCGGGAGCACCAGGAAGTCGACCGGCGGGATGCCCAATGTTTTGTAGGCGTCGATCTCCTCGTTCACCTGCATGGTGCCAAGCTGGGCGGCGAAGGCCGCACCGGTGCGGCCGGCGATGATGATGCCGGTCATCAACGCGCCGATTTCGCGCACCATGCCGATCGCCACCAAGTCGGCGATGAAGACCTGGGCGCCGACCAGGCGCAACTGATCGGCGCCCAGATAGGCGAGGATGAGGCCGACCAGGAAGCTGATCACGGAGACGATCGGCAGCGCGCGCGGCCCGACCTCTTCGATCTCCAGCCACAGGTCACGCGGCCGGAAGCGGGCGCGGCCGGTGAACAGCCGCAGCATCGATTGAGTGATCTCGCCGAGGAAGTGCAGCATCTGCGGGCCATCGCGGAAGAACTCGATGGTGGCCGTGCCGACCTGGGCAAACATATCCTGCGGCCCCTTGTCGCGCCCGGCGACATTATGTTCGGGAATGGCAAGCGCCATCGCCAGCAGGCGCTGTGCCCCCGGCGGCAGCCCGCTGGTATCGGTCGCGATGTCACGTTGCGCGCAGGTCTTCAGCACGCTGCCGAGAAAAGTCAGCAGGCCGGAGTCCCAATCGGTCAGGCCGGCCGCATCGAAGCGCACGCGGCGAATCCGGTCGTCAAGCGCTTCGAACACAACGCCGGATGCCGGCAGGCTGGCGTCGATGCACCAGCGTCCGCCGAGGATGATTTCCAAGCTGTCTTCATTGGCTGGGCCGGCTGGCCGGATATCAAGCTGCCACTGTGCGTCGTTTGGCATGGCCCGTTTTTTTCTGAATTGTGTTGAGAGAAGAATTTGTTCTTATTTGTAATGATAGTACGGATCGTTGGCGTCGGTGTGCTGTGCTGGAAATACTCGAACGCCTTCTTCGTGCCGGCCACGTGGGCGACCGAACAGGAAACTACCAGGCCGAGGGCGGCATGCGGGCGGTGTGAAAGATGCGCAATATCTCCACATTTTGGCCGCG
>MEQN01000084.1:7355-11389 GCA_001770235.1 Betaproteobacteria bacterium RBG_16_58_11 | reverse complement strand
CGCCCCGCCCGCCACCAGGGCATGGACATGCAGATGCCGGCCAAGGTCTTGCTTCCAGGTATGCAACACCAGCGTAAAGCTCGGTGTGCCGCCCAGCCAGCGCGGATTGGCCGCGAAATCGTTGAGCGTGTTTGCCGTAGCAGCAAACAGCAACGCGTAGAGCGTGCGCGAATCGCAGTTCGCCAGACTGTTCAGGCCATGCGGCAAGGTGAACACCAGATGGAAATACGGCACCGGCAACAGCTCCCGCCGCCGCCGCGCTACCCACGCCTCCTTGGCCCGTGTCTGGCATTGCGGGCAATGCCGGTTGCGGCAAGAGTGGTACATATAGCGAACCACGCCGCAGTGATCACAACACTCGACATGTCCGCCCAGTGCAGGCGTGCGGCAGGCGACGATAGCGCGCCACGCCTTCTCCTGGATGGCGGACAAGACGTGCGTCGCGCGATAGGGCTGGCCGTGGCTGCGCAAGATATCGGCCAAGCCCACAGCGTGGGCCACGGCAATGGCTAACGCAGCACGGTGTCGAGCAACTCCAGCGGCGAAGTCGTGCCGGTCAGCTTATGGTGCGCCAGATGGAAATAGCGCATGGTGGTCGATACATGCCCATGCCCGAGCAGGCGTTGAATGGTGTGGATGTCGGCCCCGGATTCCAAGAGGTGCGTGGCGAAACAGTGGCGCAGGGTGTGGATGCCGCCGAGCCGCCCCAGGCCGGCCCGATCCCGTGCCGCGCAATAGATGCGCTGCGCTGTTACGGGGTTGATCGGCCCGGTGTTCGCGGGGTTGGGGAACAGCCAGGTGGCGGGGTGGTGAGCGCGCCAATACTCGCGCAAGCTTGCCAACAAGGCCGGCGAGAGCATCGTGTAGCGATCACGGCCGCCCTTGCCCTGGCGTACCTTGACGCACATCCGGTCGGGGGCGCTCTCGATGTCCGCTAGTTGCAGCGCGCACACTTCGGATACGCGCAGCCCTGCGGCATAGGTCGCCATCAAGAGGGTGCGTGCGCGCAAGTTTGCGGCGGCAGCAAACAGGCGCGACACTTCTTCCCGCGACAGTATGCGCGGCAGGGATTTGGGAACCTTCGCCATCGGGATGTCGAACCTGACCCCCGGTCGCCGCAGCACCTTCTCAAACAGGAAGCGACAGGCGCAGCTCATCTGGTTCACGCTGGCGTAAGCAAGTTTGCGCTCGACGATAAGATGCAGCAGCCATGTCTGCATCTCTTCCGTGGTCAACACATCCGGCGAGCGGTGGTAGTGCCTTGCCAGTGCGGTTACCGCTGCCAGATAACTCTCTCGCGTGCGTAGCGCAAATCCGCGCAATACCATGGCGTCATCCATCCGTTGGCGTAGTGTCGTCATCTTCGTCTCCTTGATCGCGCCGGGGACATCCCCCGCGATCAAGGATCGGAGTTTTACGTCAGTTGCAGCAAGGTGAATGGTGGGGTGAAGAGAGGACGGTGAAAACAGGGGCCACCGCGATAGCGGTTTAGTTCAACTCATTGTTATGTAGATTGACTTGCCTTGATATTAGTTTAAGGCGGTGTAGATCATTTCGATAACCGTCCTGAGTTACGCAATAAGTGTCTATTTTTGGCCGAATGTATTCCTTCGAGGTTGCATTCATTCAGCATAGACAATAGGTTGCAAGTTGCAATCGGCATGTCTAACTGACCGGCAATTTCTGGAACTTCGATGTCGTTTCAGGAGGGGGCGATCATCACATTCCAATAGATCCAGAACAGCAAGTCCGCATCTCAACAACATTCCAAGTCACGCATACACAACCGCCGCTAGGGGATGGCTTGAAGCTGTGGTTTTGTGTCTCTTCATCGCTTTGCTTTTTCGGCGCAGCGCACCAATAGTTGCCAGACCGAGGCCCAATAGCTCAAGGGTGGCTGATTCTGGCACATTCCCCGGCGGCGGTGGATCATCCACGACAGGTGCGGCTGAATATGAAATGATGTCTATACGGAGATTGTCGATCCCCCAAAACCCATCAATAGCCCAAAATCCATAGCGCTCGGTAGAGAAAAATTCTTGGGTAAATCCACCTTCCCCAACAATCCAAAAAAGTGCTCCCACAGTTTGTGGCCCTGATGCGTAATCCAGAGTAGGCGCATGATATTCGATGCATAGTCCATCTCTGTCATGGGCTATGCAGTAAGGATCTAAGCTATCACCATCCCATCTGCCAGCCAGTCGCGTAGTATGGCCTGGGCCACCGGGAAAACCCAGAATGCTCCAATCAAACTGGCCCGTCATAGCTCCTTCTGCGACGATGTCTAAGTAAACAAGGACGCTGTAGGCGCTGGCAGGACCCGCAATATTTGCGAGATCTACATAACTAGACACCCCCGGTGATTGATTACAGTCAGTAGGGAACCAATTATTGCACTCCTTCCCCATCACCCTAAGGTACGACCCATCTGCCCCCCGTACTGTTCCTAATGATTGCGACAATGGATCCCCGCTCGTTATACCGTATCGCCCCGTTACCGTGTTCCAAGAAGGACGGGTGTGATCGGAAAAGGTATCGGTTACAACTGCTGAACCAACAGATATCAACCCATGTTCGTGAGGATCATAGTAAATTAAAGCTGTCGCCATCGCTAATGAAGCAGAAAGCCACCCCATTAAAATCGCCAATAGCTTGACTTGGATTTTCATTTCACACCTCCTAGCAGAACCGTGGCTCTATATAATTGAGGCTGTCCTTGCACGTTTTAGCATCCGCTACCAGGCTCTGACATTATGTCTTTGGTAATTAAGCAGTATTCATGCCATAACGATATGATGAGTTTATATCTATATGATATATATTGTATTTGTTATCCTAGCATGGAGATTGGTAATGGGATGTGGAGGGGAGGGGTGGGAGAGTGTAAGATTTATTGACACTCCTGATTGGGTGAGACCGATGTTCTGGTGATGGCTTTCACTCATGCATCTACTTACCCTAGCCCGCATATTCAGGCCATTCTGGCGTATCTAGCGGGATAAGTTTTCTACATCTGCGCAGATATAGCGGGAATTAAGTATCGTATTATTGACAATTGTCTGTAAATATTACCGACACCATTCCATACTTCATGAGCGTCGCTCGAATGGCCCTTGGGGCCGATAGCGCCATTTCCATGGCTGAGCGCAACTGACCGCTATCAGCATTTTCCGGACGGCTGACCACGACAGCTCGACAGTCCGGAACTGGCACATGGCTGCCTGTGGGGGCTGGCACCGCAAAGCAGCCATTCTCCGATTCGCCATTTTTTTCCTGCGACCGCTTTCGGCAAACTATTGGAACTGCGGCTTAGTGCCAAGAACGGTCAGTGGCTTAGACGGAAAAACAAGTTATTGGGCGGCTGGTGTAGATAAGCAAGCTGCCATTCGCGCGGTCGGCGCCAAGTCCTGTTGAGCGGCCGTTGCGGACGCCCGTGATAGACCAGGTCTCCCGAGCCCGAGAAACTCCGCCAAAGTGGGCTGGGGGTCTATGTCCGGCCGGTACGGGGGCAGGAAGCGCGACGGCGGCTAAAACCGAGCCCTGCGACGCCAAGGCCCAAGAGGGCGAGGGTCGCCGGCTCAGGGACCGCGCTGAACTCAATGTTAGGCCCAAGAGTTAAACCCTGCGCCGCCGGGAAGCCAATGTTGAACCACCCTAGAGTACTAGGAAAATCGAGTGTTGGTGAGGTCGTGTTATAGGTGGCAGCCGCGATATTCAGTTGAATCGAGGAATCAAAACTGAAGGCGTCTATCGGCAACAAGTCGTAAACATTCCTGTCCGTTAAATCGTTGGAGACATACGTTGCGCCGATCCTGTAGTTCGAGCCCGCCATCAGCGCTGTCGGGGTGACGTCGAGATATACGAACCCACCGCTGAGAACTCCTCCGCCGCTCGGAATGGATACCGAAGCCAGCAGTATTCCGCCATCGGTCCATAATCCAACATCATGCGCGTTGCCGAGAGCGCTGCCGTCGGCCCATATCCCCAGCCGGGACACGGAGATGTCTTGAAGTGGGGTGAACTGGTAGCCGACG
>MEQN01000084.1:7018-7293 GCA_001770235.1 Betaproteobacteria bacterium RBG_16_58_11 | reverse complement strand
CACCATTGCGGTAGCTCCCGCCGCTCCACTCGCTGCAAGCCCCGCCGCAAGGACCATGACCAAACCAAGAGTCCGCATTTTCATGTTCGCCTCCATTGTCTCAATGTGTACCAATAATCCCTAAGCAACATTCGATCCAGTATCGGTAACTCATTGATTTAACCAGTATTGCCATTAGGCGCGATTCATGCAGTGTAAAAATAACCGACAGTCGAGGGGGCAATTTGCGAAAACTGCTACTGCTGGGAGGGTATTCGGCTCTGTGGGAACCTGTC
>MEQN01000084.1:2241-6982 GCA_001770235.1 Betaproteobacteria bacterium RBG_16_58_11 | reverse complement strand
CCGATGACCCATCAACCACCTCGAATTCTTGAATGGCGGCTCATCACCAGATAGCCGACCGTCAAAGCGTAGAAGACTGTGTGACTCTTGTGGGTCGAAAGTGACGATTCGGGATTTTTGAAAGCAGACACTCGCGCCACTTCCTGATCTCACGCATCCCGAAAAATCCGAATGGCGCCTTTGGCCGAAGAGGAGGCCGTCGTCGCAATCAGTATCAGTATGAACTTCCGCTGCCCGATTACCTGCCCATAGCTACGTATCCACAAGAAAGGCCTGCTGCGCCTTTACTCTTTTTTCGACAGACTTTATTTTCAGACAACATCCCGATCAGCACTAAGCCGCTTCCCGCTCGGGCGTCGCCGAGATTTTGTGGATGGCCAAATCCGCGCCCATGAATTCTTCTTCCTGGTCCAGGCGAATGCCGATCATGGCTTTGAGCGCGCCATAAATCACAAAGCCGCCGACCAGCGCGATGCCGATACCGAGCAGCGTGCCGATCAATTGCGCGCTCAAACTCACTCCGCCCAAGCCCCCCAGCGCCTTCGCGCCAAAGATGCCCGCGGCGATGCCACCCCATGCGCCACATAAGCCATGCAGCGGCCATACGCCGAGCACGTCGTCGATCTTCCATTTATTTTGCGTGAGCGTGAACATGTAGACGAACAAGCCACCCGCGACGCCGCCGGTAACCAGCGCGCCGACTGGATGCATGATGTCCGAGCCGGCACACACCGCGACTAGACCCGCCAGCGGGCCGTTATGCACGAAGCCCGGATCGTTCTTGCCCACCACCAACGCTGCCAGTGTGCCGCCCGCCATCGCCATCAACGAGTTGATGGCGACCAGGCCGCTGATCTTGTCGATGCTCTGCGCCGACATGACGTTGAAGCCGAACCAGCCGACGGTCAGCACCCACGCGCCGAGCGCCAGGAAGGGAATGCTCGACGGCGGATGCGCGGCCATGGCGCCATCTTTGCGATAGCGGCCGTGGCGCGCGCCGAGCAAGAGCACCGCTGCCAGGCCGACCCAACCTCCCACCGCATGCACCACCACCGAACCGGCGAAATCGTGGAACTCGGCGCCGAATTGCGCGCTGAGCCAGGCCTGCACGCCGAAGTTTTTGTTCCAGGCGATGCCTTCAAAAAACGGATACACCAAGGCAACCAGCATGAAGGTCGCCATCAACTGCGGATAGAATCTGGCGCGCTCGGCGATGCCGCCGGAGACGATGGCGGGAATCGCCGCCGCGAAGGTGAGCAGGAAGAAAAACTTCACCAACTCATAGCCATTCTTCTGCGCCAGGGTTTCGGCGCCGCTCATGAAATGTATGCCGTAAGCGATGCCATAGCCGATGAAGAAATACGCTACCGTCGAGACGGAGAAATCGACCAGAATCTTGACCAGGGCGTTGACTTGATTTTTCTGGCGCACCGTACCCAACTCCAGAAATGCGAAGCCGGAGTGCATGGCCAACACCATGATCGCCCCCAGCAAGACAAATAAGGAATCTGTTCCGACTTTTAGCGTTTCCATTGCTCACCTCGTTGAATAAAACCAAACTAACAAAGCAATTTATATTCCTAAATCGCATATATTTGTTTTATATACATTTACTGTTTTCGAACATACTCTTTATCGAAAAGAGCGCACACTTTTGGTGCATTCGATCATTTTTTGCACCAAGTTAGAACTTAATTGACGTAAACATGGAATTTATTTAACTAAAGAACCGATTGGAAACGGCGATAAGGATGGCTCATGCCTAAATTCAACTAAAAAAGTCACTATCATGAGCTGGAATTTCATTCCTCGACCTTTTCGCCGCGAAGCCGATGCGCCCTCTTCGGCCAACGCCGAAACCACATCCACGCCGCATGCGGCATCCACTGCAAACGATTCGACGATCGCCGAGGCGCGTCAGAACACCCTGTTCCTCGCGCGCCAAGCCATATTCGACGCCACGGAAAAAGTGCTCGCCTTTCAATTACTGGTGCGCCAAACCGGCATGACGCCCGAAGCCGCGCCAGCGTCGGCCGAAGCCGCCGCGCGCTTGATCGTCAATACCCTGAATACTTTTGGCGCAGCCGAAGCCATGGGCGATCGCTTAGCGTTAGTGACGCTGCCCGGCCAAGCGCTCGACAGCGATATTGTCGAATTGCTGCCGAAGGCCAAATTCATTCTGGAATATCCGGCCGCGTATCTTGCCTCCGCCCAGGAAGAAGCGCGTTGCGCGCAGTTGTTGAAACAAGGGTTCAATCTGGCCTATACCTGCCAAAGCGGCGGGAATGAACTCAGCAACGTAGCCGGCGTCGCGAATTATGTCGTGTACGATCTTGCGCAGCAAAACCTTCAAGACATTGCCAAACTCGATCGCGCGGTCAAGCCGCATGGCCTGCAACGGCTGGTGCGCAACGTCAACACCCGCAGCGATTTCGATGCCTGCAAAGCTTTTAACTTCGATTTATATCAGGGCAATTTCTTCGCCAAACCCGAGACCTTGGCCAACAATCGCGTGGATCCGGGGCGCGTGCGGGTGATGGATATTTTCAATCTGGTGATGAACAAGGCCGACGTGGCCCAGATCGAGGATGCCTTCAAGCATGACGTCGCGCTCTGCTACAGCCTGCTGTGCTACATCAACTCGGTCGGCATCGGCTTGCAATACAAAGTATCCTCGATCAAAAACGCGGTCATGCTGCTGGGCTACGAATTCCTGTGGCGCTGGCTGTCGCTGCTGATTTACGCCGGCATCGACCTCTCCGCCGCGCAGCGCGTGCTGCTCAACACGGCCATCATCCGCGGCCGCCTCACCGAATTATTGGGGCAAATGAAGCTGCCGGAGAAAGAGGCGAATTCCCTGTTCGTGGTCGGCGTATTTTCCCTGCTCGACGCGCTCATGGGCATCCCGATCGAACAAGCCCTGGCGCGCCTGAATTTGCCCCAGGAAATCGGCCAGGCCATCAGCAAGCGCGAAGGCAAATTTGCCCCCTATTTCGATCTCGCGCTGGCCTTTGAATCCAACAACTTGGTGCGCGCCGAACGTCTCTGCGCCGAACTGGAAATTGATCTTAGCGCCGCCAGCCGCGCGCACGTAGCCGCCATCGAGTGGGCGGGCATGATCGCCAAGTAAATCTCCCATCCGCAAGCGCCATCGGGCGCCCACCCCCCAAGATTTCGCACCGCACCACACCCCTGAATACCTGGAACGGCCTAATTTCGGTATAATTTCAGTTTTTTTGGGGCGTGCATGGCTCTGATCGTACAGAAATACGGCGGCACTTCAGTAGGCTCCATCGAGCGCATTAAAAATGTCGCCCAACGTGTTGCCCGCTTCAAGGCGCAAGGCCATCAAGTGGTGGTGGTGGTCTCCGCCATGACGGGCGAAACCAATCGCCTGATCGGCTTGGCGAAGGAAATCCAATCGCATCCCGACCCGCGCGAAATGGATGTATTAGTCTCCACCGGCGAGCAAGTTACCATCGCGCTACTCTCTATGGCGCTGATGGAAATGGGGCTCAAGGCCAAAAGCTACACTGGCGCACAGGTGCGCATTCTCACGGATGCTGCCCATACCAAGGCGCGCATTTTATCCATCGACGAAGAAAACCTGCGGCGCGATCTCAATGCCGGCCATGTGGTCGTGGTGGCCGGCTTCCAAGGCGTAGATGAAAAAGGCAATATCACCACGCTCGGCCGCGGCGGTTCGGATACCACCGGTGTGGCGCTCGCCGCCGCGCTCAAGGCCGACGAGTGCCAAATCTACACCGACGTAGACGGCGTCTACACCACTGACCCGCGCATTGTGCCCGAGGCACGCAAGCTCAAAACCATCACCTTCGAAGAAATGCTGGAGATGGCGAGCCTGGGCTCCAAAGTGCTGCAAATCCGCGCGGTGGAATTCGCCGGCAAATATAAAGTTAAGCTGCGCGTGCTCTCCAGCTTCGAGGAAGAAGGCGAAGGCACGCTCATCACATTCGAGGAAGACACCATGGAACAACCTATCATCTCCGGTATCGCCTTCAACCGCGACGAAGCCAAGGTCACCGTGCTCGGCGTGCCCGACCGCCCCGGCATCGCCTACGCAATCCTGGGCCCCGTGGCGGACGCCAACATCGACGTGGACATGATCATCCAAAACGTCGGCGCCGACGGCACCACCACCGACTTCACCTTCACCGTGCATCGCAACGACTTCACCAAGGCGATGGACATACTCAAGAAAGTACAAACCTCGATTGGCGCACGCGAAGTCAAAGGCGACGACAAGACCGCGAAAGTCTCCCTGGTGGGCGTGGGCATGCGCTCCCACTCCGGCATCGCCTCCAACATGTTCAAAACCCTCGCCGCCGAGGGCATCAACATCCAAATGATCTCCACCTCCGAAATCAAAATTTCGGTCGTGATCGACGAAAAATATCTGGAACTCGCCGTGCGCGTACTGCACAAGGCATTCAACTTAGAGCAAGCGGCGTAACGATCATGGCAGCGGCCCCGTATATTCAGATTCGCCATGACCGTTCCCCTCTCTCCTGCTCTCTCCCGCTTGCGGGAGAGAGGGACTTAGGCTCGCTGCGCGAGTTTCGCATTAATTCAAGCTGATTGAGTTTGACCGGGACAAGGATTCGCTAGTATCCTTGCGCCCTTTCGGAGAGATGGCCGAGTGGTCGAAGGCGCTCCCCTGCTAAGGGAGTATGCGGGCTTAAACCTGCATCGAGGGTTCGAATCCCTCTCTCTCCGCCAA
>MEQN01000084.1:1724-2235 GCA_001770235.1 Betaproteobacteria bacterium RBG_16_58_11 | reverse complement strand
ACGGGAGCCCTGTGGCTCCCGTTTGTATTTGGCAGAGAGAGAGGGCACTTCGAGAAGCCTCAGGGTTCGACTAAGCGAGCACTGCTCGCTTGGACGCCGCAGGCGGTCCTGAGCCGCCAACGAGCGGCTCAGGATGGCAGGATCGCCGTAAGGCGAGACTGACACAATCCCTCTCTCTATCAATTAGTAATTCGCTGCCCTGTGGCTCCCGTTTGTATTTGGCGGAGAGAGAGGGCGCTTTAGCTCCCCCGCGTAGCCCAAGGACTAGAAATTAAAAGCAATTCCAAGTAGAATCACGCCTCTTTTCAAATGCGCCCGTAGCTCAGCTGGATAGAGTACTTGGCTACGAACCAAGGGGTCAGGGGTTCGAATCCCTTCGGGCGCACCAATAAATAATGGGTTAAGTGCGATCGCACTTAACCCATTTCTTTTTTCAACCCCAATCAAGCCTATCTTGTGCCTGGCCCCTGTGATTGAAAGCAATTGATCCGACGTCGAGCAGGGATTATGC
>MEQN01000084.1:0-1696 GCA_001770235.1 Betaproteobacteria bacterium RBG_16_58_11 | reverse complement strand
TCGCGGCGCTTGGCGAGTTCCCACAAGTCGAGGGTTTGCTGCATACGCAGCCAAATCTCAGGGCCATTCCCGAGCAGACGGCCCAATCGCATAGCCATATCCGGGCTTACCGCGCGCTTTTCATGAAGCAACTCCGACACCGTCAGCCGAGAAACGCCCAGCCGTTTGGCGAACTCAGCTTGGGTCATCCCTAGCGAAGGCAACACATCTTCACGCAAGATCGCACCTGGGTGCGTTGGGCGGCGTTTCGGGTCGCGTAGTGATTTAGCCATCAGTGATAATCCTCTAAAGTTACGTCCGTCACGTCTTCACCCTCAAAGCGGAAGGTGATACGCCAGTTACCCGATACGCTCATTGCCCACTCGCCTTTGCGGCTGCCTTTAAGCGGGTGCAGGTATAAGCCGGGGATATTCACTTGCTCGGGGGCGCTGGCATCATCCAGCAGATCAAGAATGCGAATAATGCGTGAAACATGCTGCGCTTGAATGCCCTGCGATTCACCCTTGCGGAATAACCGTTCTAACCCTCTATGGCGGAAGCGTTTGATCACGCTGAAAAGCGTAACACATGGCAATACATAATGCAATCCATGGCATTACACAAATAGAACGGCCGGATTAATCGTGCCTGAACCGAATGGCACTTACTTAAGCGGTTCCATAATCGATGTAGGGTGGGTTAGGCACGCAGTTTGTGCCGTAACCCACCAGATGTGCCGCCAGGCACTCATTTAAAAATGCGTTGTGTTGCTACGCAACGCTTGGCGGGTTACGCAAAAAACGCTAACCCACCCTACATTTGGCCTAAGTAAGCGCCATTCGTGTCTGAACCATTTGTTCCCTGCTGAAACCACCGCTACCCAGAAACCAGATTCATCGTCGCGAACACACCAATAAATAATGGGTTAAGCGCCATCGCACTTAACCCATTTTCTTTTTCAATTTCAAGCAAACCTGGCTTGCTTGCGCCCTCACGAACCAACAGGCGGGCAGGCCGGCCCTTCCTTGCGCAGCGTACTTTGCAGATAGCAGGTGAGCGCGCTGGAGGCGGCTGCGAATAGCCAGAAGACAAGGAAGGCGATCGTATAAGCTGCCATGCGGCTTTCAAACAGGGGCTCGCCGTTGTAGGCGATTTCCAGGGGGTCGAAGGTGGAGAACATCACGCCATCCATGGCGATGGCAACCAGGAACGAGGGCCAGAGCACCCACATCAATCGTTTCATTTTCTCTCCTCCTGTTTCGTTTGTAATATCTGGTGACGTCTCGCCCACTTGTGGGGAGCAAAACAGCGGACTGCAACCTGCTGAACTTCGTGGCTAATCAGGTTAGCTATTCGGTTTCAATGTCACCCGCGCTTCCCCGCCCTGCGTGATATGTCCATGCAGCAGCCAGATTTTTCCCGGATCTTCCAACACCAAGGTCCAGCGCCCCGGCGCGGGCAACCGGGCGTGGCCGGTGTAGCGCCCATTGCCGATGTACGTCAATAAAGCCGTCTGATCCATGCCGGCGCGGGTGGGGTGCGCGATACGCAAGGTGATCCGCTCGGGATAGCTGGCGAGTTGGCCGCTGAGCGTGAGCTCGACTTTGCCGCCCGCCAGACGCATGTCCGCTGCGAGTTGCAGCCGCGCTGCGGTTTCATCCCGCGCCAGGGTGCGATTGATGCCGAGACCTTGTTTGTAGTAATCGTCGACCACTAT
>MEQN01000083.1:22743-22819 GCA_001770235.1 Betaproteobacteria bacterium RBG_16_58_11 | reverse complement strand
CAGCATCATTTGCAGCGCGGGGGCGGTGATTTTCTCGATCAGCGGTTTGGCGGTCTGGACCAATTTGGCGCGGCCT
>MEQN01000083.1:20874-22706 GCA_001770235.1 Betaproteobacteria bacterium RBG_16_58_11 | reverse complement strand
TGAATAGGAATTGGCTCAAGGTGAGCGCGTTGGAATAGCTCGCTTCAAACCCGTCCTTGCCCACTTGGCGCACATAGGTGTCGGGGTCTTCGCCTTCGGGCAGGAATAAAAATAACAGGCGCGCGCTGTCGGTCAGCGCGCCGAGGCTGTTTTCCAGGGCGCGCCAGGCGGCCCGGCGGCCGGCCTTATCGCCATCGAAGCAAAAAATAATTTCGTCCGCCGCGCGCAGGAGCTTTTGCACATGCACCGGGGTGGTGGCGGTGCCGAGGGTGGCGACGGCGTATTCGACGCCGTGCTGCACCAGCGCCACCACGTCCATATAGCCCTCCACCACCAGCACGCGGGCGGCAGCGCGAATCGCATTGCGCGCTTGAAACAGACCATACAGTTCCTGGCCTTTTTGGAACAAGGACGTTTCCGGCGAATTGAGATATTTGGGTTCGCCCGCGCCCAGCACGCGTCCGCCAAAGCCGATGACATTGCCGCGCGCGTTGAGGATGGGGAACATCACCCGGTCGCGAAAGCGGTCGTAGCGCCGGCCTTCGTCGTTTTCGATAATCAAGCCGGTTTCGACCAGCGCTGACGAGGTGGCGTAATCGGGGAACACCGCAGAGAGGTTTTGCCAGCCCTCGGGCGCGTAGCCCAAACCGAATTTGGCGGCGATATCGCCTGACACGCCACGGCCTTTGAAATACTGAATCGCCGGGTCGGAAAGCTTGAGCTGTTCGCGGTAGTAGCGCAGCGCTTGCTGCATCGTCTCGGGCAGGCCGGCCGCTTGCGCTGCGCGGGTGTCTTGCTCGCGCTGGGTGGTTTCGTGCGGCACGGGGAGGCCGATGCTCTTGGCCAAGTCTTCCACCGCTTCGGGGAAATTCAGGCCCTGATGCTCCATCACGAAACTGATCGCGCTGCCGTGCGCGCCGCAGCCGAAGCAGTGATAGAACTGCTTGGTGGGGCTGACGCTGAAGGAGGGAGTTTTTTCGTTATGGAACGGGCAGCAGGCAACGTAGTTCGCCCCGGCCTTTTTGAGCGGGACGTAGCGCTCCACCACGTCCACGATATCGAGACGATTCAGCAATTCCTGGATGAAGGATTGCGGGATCATTAGACGGAAATATAGCCGCTATGCGCCACCGGTTAACCGCTGAGCCGAGCTTTGACCAGCCCGGATACGCGGCCCATGTCAGCGCGGCCAGCCAGCTTGGGTTTCAACACCGCCATGAGCTTGCCCATATCCGCCGGGCCTTTGGCGCCGGTTTGGGCGATGGCTTCCGTGACAATCGCCTCGATTTCCGCCTCGCCCATCTGCGCCGGCATATAGCCGAGCAGCACCTCTACTTCGGCTTGCTCGATCGCGACCAAATCCGGCCGTGCGCCTTTTTCAAACTGAACGATGGATTCTCGACGCTGCTTGAGCAGCTTTTCGATCACCGTCAGCACTTGGGCATCGTCCAAGATGATGCGCTCGTCCACTTCGCGCTGTTTGATGGCCGCCAATAGCATGCGGATGGTGGATAGCCGCGCGGCCGCCTTGTCGCGCATGGCTTGTTTCATGTCTTCGGTAATTTTTTCTCTGAGACTCATGTTTAGGGCCAGGCGGGTGATGGAATTGGGAAATATTTGCAACCCATTGTTATAATTCGACTATTACATGAACCGGGTTGATCTTGAAGCCAGATCATAGCATCGGCCGAATTGATTTGAAACCGAGGCTTAAGGCACGGAAATTGCCTCCGTTAATACAGGATGATCCGAATTACTTTCATATTCAGTTTGGCACAAACTATAAACATAACATGTTGAATCTTTTCAGTTCTGGTTTAAGGCTCAAGCTG
>MEQN01000083.1:4719-20854 GCA_001770235.1 Betaproteobacteria bacterium RBG_16_58_11 | reverse complement strand
TATCTTGTTCGCCTTCACCGTGATTGGCGCTTTCCGCGTACATACCGAGAAACAGCGCATCACCGAGGAAATGCGCCGCTCCGGCCAGGAGCGCGCGTCCATGGTCGCGGAGGCGGTCGCCAATCTGTTGGTCGGCTACGATTACAGCAATATGGAGTCGCTCGCCGAGCGCATCGTGCAGCAGCAAGACGTGCAGCACGTGATTATCCGCAACCGCGACGGCAAGGTGATGGTGTCGCGCAATAAGCCCAGCTTGCCCGACCAGGCGACCTTGTCGTTCGAATCCCCGGTGCTTTTCTCATCGGAACAGATCGGCAAGGTCGATTTGCAAATCTCCCTCGCGCACATGGAGGCGGAAATCAATCGCACCTATCGCGATGTGATCCTGGAGCAGGCTTTCTTTGGCCTGTTTCTCGGCTTGTTGATCTACTTCGGCGCCTCGCGCGTGATCGTGAAACCAATTGCACTTATCAGCGAGCATATGAAAAATATTCTCAACAGCAACGATGCATTGTTGCCCGAAGCATTAGATATACGCAGCAGCGACGAAATTGGGGATCTAGCGCGCATTTTCAACAATTTGAATCAGAAGGTATTTGAAGCCCACCTGCGCTTGCGCGAAAAAATTGATCTTGCCGGTAGCGCACTGATGAAAACCAACGATCAACTGCAACAGCGCTCACTGGAACTGGAAAACCGCACCCAGGACCTGGAAAAAGCCCTGACCCTGCTGGAGAAGCTGGCGGTCACCGATAGCCTGACCGATCTGAGAAACCGGCGCTATTTCGATGACAATCTGGCGGCCACGTTTGCGCGCGCGCAGCGCTTCAACGAACCGATTTGCCTGATCCTGCTCGACGTGGATTTTTTCAAGCAGATCAACGATACCTACGGCCACGCCGCCGGCGACACCGTGCTGCAAGCCCTGGCGCGCGCCTTCAAATCGCGCACCCGCGAAACGGATATCTCGGCGCGCCTCGGCGGCGATGAATTCGCCTTCCTGCTCTATCGCACCCAGCGCGAGGAGGGCATTCTGTTCGCGACTTCACTCCTGGCCATGCTGCGCGGCATGCCCTTCACGTTTCATGATCATGAAGTGACCGTCAGCTTATCCATTGGCGTGGCGTGCAATCGCGACGACATCCACAGCATCGAGGCGCTCTACGGCGCGGCGGACGAGGCGCTGTATGAAGCCAAACGCCTCGGCCGCAACCAGGTGGTCGCCCACCCATTCGATACCCAGCCGCATGAAAAGCTCAAATCTGTCTAAATGATGAAAGAGGAAACAGCATGAAACACTTGCTCACACGAAGCTTGATTTTTCTTACCGCCCTGGGGCTGCTGACCGCCCCCGCGCACGCCGCGCCGCCAAGCGCCGAAGAGCTCTACCTGGGCTCCGTCGCGATGGATGTACCGGCGGCGATGGTGCAGCGGCTCACCCCCTTGACCGCTTATTTGAGCAAGAAAACCGGCGTCAAAATTTCGTTCCGCGCCTCGCCCAACCTCGGTTCGGCGGTGAATGAACTGGGCAAGGATTTCACCCAAATTGCCTATCTCACGCCGGTGGCCTTCGTCGAGGCGCATGATAAATATAGAGCCCGCGCGCTGGTCTCGCCCCTCACCCATGGCAAGGACACATTCAATCTGGTGATCGCAGTGCGCCAAGACAGCCCGATTCAAACCATGGCCGATCTCAAGGGCAAGTCATTTGCATTGGGGGATGAAAAAGCGATATTGCAACGCGCGGTGGTGGTGGGCGGCGGCGTAAAGCTGGAGGAATTTTCCAAATACAGCTTCCTTAAGCACTACGACAATATCGCCAAAGCGGTGCTCAACAAAGATTTCGACGCCGGCATTTTAAAGGACACGAGTTTCGAGAAATTTGCACCGCAGGGCTTGCGCAAGATTCACACCTCGCCGCCGCTCACGTCTTATGTGTTCGCGGTGAGCGAACGGCTGCCGGCGGAAACGGAGAAGAAGCTGCGCGCCGCCTTCCTCGAGCTCAAAGCCGATACGCCGGAAGGAAAAGCCATCCTGAAAGAATTGGACCCGGCCTATGACGGCTTCGTGGTGGCGGAAGACAAGGACTACGACACGATCCGCAAGCTGGTCGCGCCGTTCCAGGCGCCCGTCGCCAAATAGTCTGCACCAAAAGCAACGCCCCGGAGGGTATCCCATCCGGGGCGTTTTGATTTGGTGCAGAAGCGTTAGTACAGTTTGGGCGGCAACGTCTGGCTACGGATGCGCTTGTAGTGGCGCTTTACCGCGGCGGCCAGCTTGCGCTTGCGCTCCGAAGTGGGCTTCTCATAGAACTCGCGAGCGCGCAGCTCGGTCAAGAGGCCGGTCTTTTCAATGGTGCGCTTGAAGCGGCGCAGTGCCACGTCAAACGGCTCATTTTCCTTCACGCGAACGATCGCCATGCAACAACCCCTATCTGAAAAATCGCTGTCAAAATCAGAAAAGCGCGCATTCTACCAGCTAAACCAAGTTTTTCCAAGACCGGTCGCGCTTTTGGGCTAAAATCCCGGCCCATGTTAGTTCTGGGCATCGAAACCTCCTGCGACGAGACCGGTATCGCGCTCTATGACACCGAGAGCGGCCTGCTCTCCCACGCCTTGTATTCTCAAGTCCATATGCATGAAGAATATGGCGGCGTGGTGCCCGAACTGGCCTCGCGCGACCACATCCGGCGCGTATTGCCCTTGACCCGGCAAGTATTGGATCAAGCCGGGATGGAGTTGACCGACCTCTCCGCCATCGCCTATACCGAAGGCCCGGGCCTGGCCGGGGCCTTGCTGGTAGGCGCTTCCATCGCCGCCAGCCTGGGTTTTGCGCTGAAGCTTCCCATCGTTGGCGTGCATCATTTGGAAGGGCACTTGTTAGCGCCCTTGCTCGAACCTGACCCGCCGGCTTTTCCCTTCGTCGCGCTCTTGGTCTCCGGCGGCCATACGCAGTTGATGCGGGTGGATGGCGTGGGCCAATATCAACTCCTGGGCGAAACCTTGGACGACGCCGCCGGCGAAGCCTTCGACAAAAGCGCGAAATTGATGGGCTTGGGCTACCCCGGCGGCCCGGCGCTGGCGAAGTTGGCCCAGACCGGCCAGATCGGGCACTACAAACTGCCGCGGCCGATGCTCCATAGCGGCGATCTGAATTTCAGCTTCAGCGGCTTGAAGACGGCGGTCATGCTCGTGGCGAAACAAGCTGCCGTGAATCACGCCAACCTGGCCGCCGAGGTGCAGGAAGCCATCACCGGCGTGCTGGCCGCGAAGGCCGTCGCCGCCTTGAAACAAACCGGCTTGACTCGTCTCATCGTCGCCGGCGGTGTCGGCGCCAATGCACGCTTGCGCGAACGCTTAAGCCAAGCCGTGCCGGCGCTGGGCGCGGCGGTGTATTACCCGAAACTGGAATTTTGCACCGACAACGGCGCCATGATCGCCTTCGCCGGCGCGATGCGGCAGAAGCATGCGGATGCGCGCTATGACTTCAGCGTGAAGCCGCGCTGGGATTTGGCGGAACTGGAAGCGCCTGAATAAAAAATCACGGTTGAACACCGATAAACATGAGTAAAGCGTAGTAGATCAGACGTGATCTGACAGATGGCGTGAACATTTAATACTAACGAAAAAAACGCGGGAAGAATCCAATGTTTCCTTGGGCCTTTTCATCATGTGTCGGCACAATAAGCATTTGGGGGTATTCCTGCATCAGTCGGCGCACTTTGAGAATTGCTTGTTCTGTTTCGCGCTTATCGTGGTCAACCAAAAGGCTTGATATCCAGAATTTATGGGCGGGTAACTGGAAGCCTTCTAGTGTCCACGTCGTGTCGCCCGCAGCAAATAGCCTCTTCCCGGATCTCAGGTTCACGAACATGCCGATGGCGCCGGGCGCATGCCCAGGCAAGGGGACAAGCACAACACTGCCATCACGAAATACATCTAAGCTTTGCTCAAAGTTTTCATACGGAACCTGCTCGAACTGGATAAATCGCCACTTGACTTCTTTACCCGAGAATTGCGACTGGATGTAGCGGCCTTCCGGCGCGCCTGGCCCCATGGCCCAATCGTATTCTTGCCTGGTGGTCCAAACCTCGGCATCTGGAAAATCATTAATGCCGCTCGCGTGGTCCCAGTGTAAATGCGACAAAATGATTGTCCGGATCGGATTTTTCTTTACTTCCTCCGCTAACAGAACCTGAGCGGAACCAAATTTTTGGTAAGCCATGAATGGCTTGAGCCAGAACGGCATGTTTTCCTGAAACTGCTCATCAACGTTATTCCCCAGCCCGGTATCAAATAGGAAGGCTCCCAGGGGATGGCGTACCAGTATGGCAGAGTGCGCTCCCACTCGCGCTGTCGTCCAACTCCCGCCGCTATAAAAGAATGCCTCCAGTGTTTTAGATTCCGCCGTTTTGATGATCGAAAACGAAACGTCCGGTAGTCGCTTGGGTAATTGCAACCGCATATCTTTTGCAAAGGCCAAATCACCAGAATATTGGGAAACATTAATCGCGCCACACCCGAAGACAGCCAGGGCAGGCAAAAGAAGAAAAGCAGTTACCACATGATTTTTGTATCGCACCTTATCGATCCTTGGCTTGTGCATGCGTTAGCGTCTATTGGCCGGCACGAGGTGCCGGCTTACGAGGCTTTCAGCATTTTCGTCTCCGGGTAGATTTTTTCCGCATATCCAGACTACCCGCTTCGTGATCGGCGCGCCTTAACGATTGTTAAGCCGTCGGCGAATTCTGGAAAGCGATACGTCGGTAATACCAAGATAAGCTGCGACCTGATTAAGGGGTAATCGATTACCCAGCGATGATTCGTCCCTCAAGAAGTTGATATACCTTTTTTCCGGGGTATATCCAATGAAGCTTCTTGCCCGGTTCTCCATTCTTCTTGCAAGGTGCTGAATGTACCCACTGACAATTTTTCCCCAGGCGGGGTGGCGGCGTAGCAAATCCGGTAATAAAACAGACGAAAACGCCATTGTTTCTGAGCATTCAATAACGCGGATATCTAGCGGACTAGGTTCATTTGCCAGCCATGCCAAAAGCGGCCCAGTCATTTCCCTCTCTTGTGCAAAACTTTTAACCGCCGCCTGCCCTTCATTCTTGGGGTACGACAACTGCACCAGACCCTTGGATATGAAGTGAAACTCGCCTGACATATCGCCTGCCCGAATCAGGAAAACCCCCGGCTCAAACCGTCTTCGCCTTATCCGTTCGCTTAAATGCCGCCATTCATCTTTCGGCAATACTGCGTACTGGGAGATTGCTTCATAGAGGGCAAGGTCTTCATTCATTCAAAAGCTTCTCACAAGATGATTGACTTAGTGGCGCCTCTATACCCCCGTTGGCAGGCTGGCGAATAAATTTCCGGGCCTATCCGTGGCTTCAAAACAGTCACGGCTTGCCGTGCAAGGTATTCACCCACCTGCCCAGCGTCTCGTTGCCCGTCAGTTGAACCAACAATTCCGGGTAAAACATCACCGCATACAGCACCAAGAGCAGCACGATCAGCAGCAAATGCCCGAAGATGCTTTCAGGCCGCAGAAAACCCCAGTATTTCATCGCCAGGAACATGACGTCTTTTTTGTGCTCGGTCATCTGCCGGTAGCGGCGCAGCATGGTCGCGGCCATGTAGGCTAAATAGCCTGCGGCGAGCGAGATGAACACGATGCGGAAGATGCCGAATAAATCGACCGTTCCGGCCGAATAGCGGTGGTAAATGAGTGACACGCCGCCCATCAGGAACGAGGCGCCCACTGCGATGAAAATATTCATGAACAAGCGCCGCCGTTCACGCGCGATGTCTTGTTGGCGCTGGACAAAAAACGAATCGACCTCGTGCTTGAAATATTCCACTTTTTCTTGCACCAGTGCGGTGATTTCCTGCTTCATCACATGCACCCGGTCGTCGATGGTCACGCCCAGTTTGTCCGCCGCGTAATCGACCAACTCCTTCACGTCGCTCTTCGTGAACTGGCGCTGGCTGTGCAACTCATCGGAAATTTTATCGAGTTTGGCATCGATTTGCTGGCTGGTGCTCTCGACCACTTCGCGCAACTCCGTGCTGGCATGCTCGATGCCGTCGCGCACGACGCCATTGAGTTTGTCGGCGGCGCGATCTATCGCGCTCTCGGAGACTTTGACCAAGCTCTCGCGCGCATAATCCATTTCTTTCTGAAACCAGGCCATGTCTTTCACTCCTGTGCTTTCTTAAAGCTGCCTTCCTTGCCTTGCAGCAGTTTTTGGATATTCGCGCGATGCCGCCAAATCAGCAAGCCGGATAGCACGATCGCCATCCCGACATAAAGCTTGCTCAAGAAAAAATTCGCGTACAACGGTGCGAGCGCGGACGCCACCAGCGCGGACAAAGACGAATAACGGCTCAAGGCAAAAGTCAGCAGCCAAGTAGCCGCTACGGCCAATCCCAGCCAAACATTGAGCGCGAACAAGATGCCGGCGGCGGTGGCCACGCCCTTGCCGCCCTTGAATCCGAAGAACACCGGGTAGATATGCCCGATGAACACGGCCAATGCGGCGGCGGCAATGCCGGGATCGCCCGCCCCCCAGCCCGGCGCCAGTTGTTGCGCCAGAAATACCGCGCACCAGCCCTTCGCGCCGTCGCCGAGCAAGGTCAATACGGCGGCGGCCTTTTTGCCGCTGCGCATGACATTGGTCGCCCCCGGGTTGCCGGAGCCATAAGAGCGCGGATCGGGCAGCCCGAACGCACGGCTCACCAGCACCGCGAAAGAGAGTGATCCGATCAAATAAGCCAGAATGATTAACGCTATCGTGCCCATGAGAAAAGCCTTAAAATTGCCTCCTTTTTCATTCTACGCAAAAATCCCCGTGGACGTTATATTCCTGCACGAATACAAATTGGAGTTGGTGATCGGCATCTATGAATGGGAGCGGCATTTGCCGCAGACGATTCAGCTCGATATCGAGATCGGCCTGCCCGCCGGCCGCGCGGGTGAAACCGACCGCGTGGAAGACACCATCGACTACGGCAAAGTGGTGCAAGCCATCGAAGCCAGCGTGAAGCAAAAACATTTTGATCTGCTGGAAGCGCTGGCCGAACATATCGCGCATCTGATTCGCACCGATTTCAAATCGCCCTGGGTGCGCATCAGCCTCACCAAACTCGGCATGCTGCGCCATATCAAGCGTGTGGGACTCACCATCGAGCGGGGCAGCCAATCCTGACGCCCGGCATCGCCTAGTGTAGTGTTTCACCCCCGCGGATGATGCTGCGCGTGCAACTGCTTGAGCCGCTCGCGCGCGACGTGGGTATAAATCTGGGTCGTGGAAATATCGGCGTGGCCGAGCAGCATTTGCACCACCCGCAGATCGGCGCCGTGATTCAGCAAATGCGTGGCGAAAGCATGGCGCAAGGTATGCGGTGAGAGCGGTTTGCCGATACCGGCATGCAGGGCATGGCGCTTGATCAGATGCCAAAACATTTGGCGCGTCATGGCGCCGCCGCGGCCGGTCACAAACAAGGCGTCGGTTTGCCGGCCCTTGAGCAACTCCGCGCGCGCGCCAGCCAAATAGCGCTTCACCCAATCCAGCGCCTCTTCCCCCAGCGGCACCAGGCGTTCTTTCGAGCCCTTGCCCATGACGCGCACCACGCCCACGTCTTGGCTGACTTCGGAGATTTTAAGATTTACCAATTCGGAAACGCGCAAGCCGCTGGCGTAGAGCGTTTCGATCATCGCCCGATCACGCACCCCCAGTGCGGTATCGAGATTCGGCGCATTGATCAATGACTCGACTTCGGCTTCGGACAAGCTTTTGGGCAGCCCGCGCGGCAGCTTCGGCCGCTCGATTTGCAGCGAAGGATCGGCTTGAATTTTGCCTTGGCGCAGCGTGTACTGATAGAAGCGCCGCACGCTGGAAAGCAGCCGCCCGGTGCTGCTGGCTTTCATGCGCGGCGCGTGTTGCGCCAGAAATTCCAGCAAATCGGCATGGGTCGCGCTGTACAAAGTAATGCCCCGCAGCGCTAACCAAGCAGCCAGTTTCGCCACATCGCGCCGATAGCTGACCAAGGTGTTTTTCGATAAGCCCTCTTCCAGCCACAAGGCATCGCTGAACTCATCGAGCACGGCCTGAATAGCGTCGCTTTCAGTCGGCATGGCCGTTAGCGCTGGTAGCCCTCATGGCGTAGTAGCCAGTCCTTGATCGCCAGCGGCGCGCCGCTGGCATGATGCATGAATCCGCCGGCGCCGTTTTTTGCCACCACGCGATGGCAAGGGATGATGAGGGGAAGCGGATTGGATCCGCACGCCTGCCCCACCGCGCGCGGGCTGGAGCCCAATTGTTGCGCAAGCGCGCCATAGGTCGTGGCTTGGCCGCGCGGGATGGCGCGCAAGGCTTGCCACACTTTCATTTGATGCGGGGTGGGAGATTGCCGCAGCGGCAAATCAAACTGAAAATCCGGGTCGTGCAAATAGGCTTCAATTTGTTCACAAACCTGACGCGCCAGCGCATCGCCCGGAGCCAGGGTGGCTTCATCGATCGGCAGAAAATCGATGCCGGCCAGCTTGTCTTCTTCCACACGGAGGCCCAGCACCGCGAACGGCGTCGGGTATTTCGCTGCATAGCGGCCTGCCGCTTTCATTTTTTTCGCTTGACCGGTTTCGATGGCGGGGCCTTTTTCACCGGCTCCTTTTGCGAAATTGCGCTGCGATAAAATTGTATGGCGTCGCCCTTGAATCCGGCGCGCTCCAGCGTGGCCACGGCACGCTGCAAAGCCTGCATCGCCAACAGATCGGGCACGCGCAGATCGCTCTTCAACACCGCTTGCGCGTAATAATCCGCCGCGCCGATGGCGTCCTGGCGCGCTTCCAATACGCGGCCAGCGCTGAAATACAGCTTGCGCGCCGCCGGCTCCGGCAGGCCATCGGCCGCCCGCGTGACAAGCCGCTCCAACTGCGACGCGGAAACCTTTTCACCCCATACCGAGGAATTGAACAGCCGCACCGCCGCCTCATCCAGTTGCGCATTCAGCAGCGCCGCATAGAGCCGGCTGAGCGCGGTCTCGCGCACGCCGATGCTCGCACCTTGCTGTGCGACATAAGCAAAGAGCGAACGCGCGCCAAGCGCATCGCTCGTCTCGGTGCGCAAGGCCAGCTCCAGCCATGAAGCATCATCGCCTTGCAATAACTGCGCACGATTACCCAGGCTTTGCGCTTCTTTTAAGTAAGCGCGCCACAATTGCGCTTCCGTCTGCTCCGCCGCATCGGGGAGGCCCAATAATTGCTCCAACGCGCCAATCTGCATCCGATTGTCTTGCAACATTTCAGCGCCATCGGCGATGAGGGCGGCATAGGCCGTGGCAGCAGGCTGCTTTTGCAGCGCTGCGCGCGCTTGTGCGATAGCCGCGTCCGGCGCGATCAAGCCGAGCTTCATTTGCAGCGCCAGGGTCGCGGGGTTTGCGGGGTCCAGCTCGGCCAGCCAAGTCATGGCTTCGGTCGCATGGTCTTCGCGCAGCAGCCCTTGGGCGAATTCCGCCGCCACTTCTTTCGGCAGCGGCTGAAAATCTTGCTGGTAACGCAGCATGGCGCGGTAGGCTTCATCGGCCTTGTGCTCGATCAGATAGGAGCGGATCACCAAGCGCCGCGCCCATTGATGATCGGCGGGGTTGAGCTCGAAGCGCCAAAGCAGCCGCGCCAGCAAGGCGCGCGCCGCAACGCCTTGTTGCATTTCAAGGTGCGCCCATGCTGCATGGCCCAGAGATTTTTGTTGGAATTCGCGCGGCGCATTTTTGGGATAGCGCTTCGCGCGCTCGATGATTTCGGCCGGACGATGCGTATCGGAGAGCAGCGTCAGCCGCAATGACTCCCAATCGTACCAGCCTGCTATCTCGGACTTTTCCGGCTGATCGCGCACCACCCGCGCATAGGCCAATTGCGGCGCCCCGGCTTGATACAAAGCTTGCGCAACCGGCAAGGAATCCGCTGCGGAAGCGGCGAAGGTGATGAAGAACAAATTCAATAAAACAAAAGCACGCATGGCGCTATTCTACCCGCCCAAAAACAAAACGGGCGACACCAGGTCGCCCGTTTTATGCTTTGGAAAGCCGTTGCCCTCTCTCCTAGCTCTTCACCCGCAAGGGGTACGCCGGTGGGTGCCCCGCTGCTTCGCAGCGACCCTTCCGCAGTCCCGCAAGCGGGCGAGAGGGACTCAGGCTCGCTTCGCGAGTTTTCATTCTATGTTACTGCGCGGCGACTGTTTTGCGCGCGGTGAGTTTTTCCTTGATACGCGCCGATTTGCCGGAACGTTGACGCAAATAGTAGAGCTTGGCGCGGGCCACGTCGCCCTTGCGTTTCACTTCGATGCTGGCAACCAAGGGGGAATAAGTTTGGAAAGTACGTTCCACGCCTTCGCCGGAAGAAATTTTGCGCACCATGAAGGCGGAATTCAGGCCCCGGTTGCGCTTGGCGATGACGACACCCTCGAAAGCCTGCAAGCGCTCACGGGTACCCTCCTTCACTTTCACTTGCACCACGACGGTATCACCCGGCGCGAAAGGGGGGATGGTCTTGCCCAGGCGGGCGATTTCTTCGTTTTCAAGCTGTTGAATCAGGTTCATGGTGACACTCCTATTTCCGTCGTACCGTATCAAAACGGCTCAATCAAATTCTTGCTCGCGTTTCACTTCTTCCAACAAGCGCGCTTCCTCTTTGGACAGCGTGCGGTGTTCCAACAACTCCGGGCGCCGAGCCCAGGTTCGCGTCAACGCTTGTTTTAAGCGCCACTTGCGAATTTCTTCATGGTGCCCCGACATCAACACCGGCGGCACCGGCATGCCTTCGTACACTTCAGGTCGCGTGTAGTGCGGGGTGTCGAGCAAGCCGTTTACAAACGAATCTTCGACCGCTGAATCCGCATCGCCCAAGGCGCCGGGTAAATGCCGCACGATCGCGTCGATCACCACCATCGCCGCCAATTCGCCGCCTGACAGCACATAATCGCCGATGGAGAGTTCCTCATCCACCTGGCGCTGAATCAATCGTTCATCCACGCCTTCGTAGCGCCCAGCCAATAAAATCAATCCTGGCTCAGCGGTCAATTCCATCACCACCTTGTGGTTCAGGGTTCGACCTTGCGGCGAAAGGTACAGCACTTTCGGTCTGGCGACACCGGCTTGGCGCTGCGCGGCTTTGGCGGCTTCAAGCGCTTTTTCCAGCGGCTCGGCCAACATCACCATGCCTGGGCCACCCCCATACGGACGGTCGTCCACGGTACGGTAATTATCCGTCGTGAAATCACGCGGATTCCACGTTTGCAATTCATACAGCCCTTGTTCCAGGGCGCGGCCGGTAATACCTTGCTTCGCCACGGCATCGAACATGGGTGGAAACAAGGTCACCACATCGTAGCGCGGTTTAATAATCCGCTCCCCAGTCCACCTGGATCGTGCCACCTTGCAAATCCACATCTTGGATCACTTGGCGCACGAAAGGGATCAAATGTTCCCGTTCCCCGCTGACCACCAGCACGTCGTTCGCACCGGTTGCAAGCAATTGCTTGACTGTCCCTAAGCTCAGGCCCTCGGTATTCAGCACCGTCAGGCCGATCAAGTCAGACCAATAAAATTCATCGCGGCGCGCTTTTGGCAGTTCGCTGCGGGGAACGGCTACTTCCATTCCGCGCAGGGTCAATGCTGCCTCGCGATCTTCAAACCCTTTGAGCTTGGCTACTACTTCGGTGCCTTGCGCTCTCGCTTCGAGCACCTCATAGGTTTGAAAGCTGCCATTCTTGCCCAGCCACCAGGTTGCGTAGCCGGTCAGTCCCGTGTTTGTTTCGGTATAGGGATGAACCTTGATCCAACCCTGGATGCCGAACGGGGCGGAAACATGCCCCATGGTGACCAATTGCTCAGGCGGCAGCGGCGTTGGCTCGCTTAAGCAGCTTGGCAACGGTGTCGGAAAGCTGCGCGCCTTGGCCCTGCCAGAAAGAAACGCGGTCTTTGGCGAGACGCAGGGATTCGACGCCTTCGGGCGCCTTCGGATTATAGAAACCCACGCGCTCGATAAAATTGCCATCGCGGCGGCTACGTGAATCCGTCACCACCACGCTATAAAAGGGGCGCTTCTTAGCGCCGCCGCGTGCAAGTCGAATGACTACCATGATTATTTGCCCAATAGGAATGCGGAAAAGCGCGGGATTTTACTGGAATTTCCACTGCTTAGCAAGCCAAAAACCGGGATCGGGGCTTCCCCGGCACTATTTCAACCCTCTTATAAAATAACACCCATAATCAGATAGTTATTTTATGGCGATAGGCGCAGCCAGGGCTAAAATTTTGCCGAAATCTGCCGATATCTAAGCCATTCACCCTTTTGCCCGTCTATGCACACTCTTAATTAGGGATACGCCATGCTTTCTGCAATCCACCTCTGGCTCCTCGGCCTCAGCATCCGCTGGAAGCTGCAATTGGGATTTTTTGCCGTCACCATGCTCACCACCCTCTACAACCGCTGGATCGCCTCCAATGAGTTGCAGAAGATGATTCAGATCGCGGAACAAGGCGGCGTGAGCGCATCGGTCGCCAAGCAGTTGCACGATGATTACACGGCATTTCTTTATAACTCGATCTGGGAATCCGGCATCGAGTTTGCGCTGCAATTCCTATTGATCGGCATGCTCGCCAGCCTATTCGTCAAACCGATTCAAACGCTCTGCACCGCGCTCAAGGCAGTGGAGCAAGGCGACTTGACGCAAGAAGTGCCGAATCGCTCGCGCGATGAAATGGGCCTGCTCGAGCGCAGCTTCAACAACGTGCGGGCGAAGCTGAATAACATCCTGCGCAGCATCGAAGGCAGCGGCCGGCAAATGAGCCAGTCGGTGCATCAAATTTCGGCCATTTCACGCGAGATCAGCGAGATCAGCAAAAACGAACATAAGCGCTCGGAAGAAGTCTCCGCCGCAACCGATCGTCTGTACCAAATTTCCGAATCAGCGCAGCAATTGGCCGATCAGGCGCAAGCGAATTCGCAGCGCACCGAGCAGCACGCGCGCGAGGGTTTGTCGACGGTGCAAACCAATATCGCGGAAATGCAGCGCACGGTGGAGGAAGTCAACCGCGCCGAAGACGAAATCAGCCAGCTCGGCGCGGCATCGCAACAGATTCACACCATCATCGACTCGATTCACGATATCGCCGGGCAAACCAACCTGCTTGCGCTCAATGCCGCGATCGAAGCAGCCCGCGCCGGCGAGGCGGGGCGCGGGTTTGCCGTGGTGGCGGATGAAGTGCGCAATTTGGCGGTGCGCACCACGGCCGCGACCAGCGAAATTACCCACATCATCGGCACCCTCAATGACAAAATCACCCAAGTCACCGGCACCATGGATCAGGTGGTTCAGGCCAGCCACGCCAACCAGGCGCGCGCCCAGGAGGCGGCTGCGGTTTTTGAGCTCATGGCGGGCGAAGTGACTCAGACCGCCGCTGTCAATCACGACATCTCCCAGGCAAGCCGGGAGCAAATTGAGCAGTTTGAACACCTGCGTGAAACCTTGAATAATTTATTCGCGACCCTGCAAGCAAACTCGGCCAAAGTCGAAGTCACCGCGAACATCGGCGACGATTTATATAAAGTGACACACCGCCTCAATCAGCTCATGACCGGATTCAGCTTCGAGCACTTCGCCGAAGGCGCCGAGCGGCGCGACAACGAACAACGCAGCCATCCGCGCTTCGAGCAAAGCCTGCTGGTGCGCGTGCTGCAAAATGAGGAAAAATCGGATGGCATCTCCAGCGATTTAAGCCTCTCCGGCATGCAGTTGCGCACGCATGAAAAGCTCAATCCGAGACAAGCGGTGAAACTGGACATTCTCCTGCCGCAAGCAAACCGTAATGACTACGAAACGCAACAGCCGCTGCGGATGAATGGCCGGATAGCGCGCTATTGGAGTTCGGAAGACAATTACTATTACGGCATTGAATTCGTCGATATCGCCGAAGCGGAAAGCGAAAAGCTCAAGCGTTGTTTCGACTATTTCAACAATAAAGCCGAATTCGATTTTTAACGCATCGCATCGCCGCGCCTCACTCGCCTTTGGTATAGTGGGGCCATGCCAGCAAACACACCGATCACCGCAATCCTGCTCGCCGGCGGCGCCGGCCGGCGCATGGGGGGCGAAGACAAAGGGCTGTTAAAGCTCAAGGACAAACCGCTGGTGGAATGGGTATTGGCGCGGATTCAACCGCAAGTGGATGAAATCCTGATCAGCGCCAACCGCAATCTCGAAATCTATGTCACCTTCGGCTACCCGGTGTTGCCCGACAAAACCGAAGGCTTCGCCGGGCCCTTGGCCGGCATCGCGCGCGGCTTGCTCGATGCCAAACACGAGTTCATTCTTTCCGCGCCCTGCGACACACCTTTCCTGCCGGACGATCTCGTGGCGCGCCTGCAAACCGCCCTGGAACAAGGCAATGACGATATGGCCATCCCGGTGGTGGGCGGTAATCCGCAGTACGCGATCTGCCTGATGCGGCGCCGGGTCGGCGCCAATCTGGCGGTGTTTCTCGCCCAGGGCGGGCATCGGGTACAGGAATGGCAAGCGGGGTTGAAATGCGCGCAGGTCGATTTTAGTGACGCGGCGCCCTTCTTCGTCAATCTCAACCGGCCGGAACAACTGACCGCGCTCGAAGAGCGCCTTAAGCGCGCGTAAGAAGTAACTCGCGAAGCGAGCCTAAGTCCCTCTCTCCCACAAGTGGGAGAGAGCTAGGAGAGAGGGCCAAGCACTTCATCCATCAACTCAATCCAATGCGCCACCGGCTTTTGCGTCCCGCTTTGCAGGTGCAGCAAGCAACCGATATTGGCGGTGACGATACGTTCAGGTTGATTCGTCACTAGCGCAGTCACTTTATTTTTAAGCAGTTGACTCGACAGTTCGGGTTGCAAAATCGAATAGGTTCCCGCCGCGCCACAGCATAAATGCCCATCGGGAGCAGGCACGACTTCATATCCCGCAGTCGTCAGAATCGCTTCCAGCACACCGCTGATCTTCTGGCCATGCTGCAAGGTGCAGGGGGTGTGGACGGCAAGTTTTACGTTTCCAGTCTCCGGTTTTGCCTTGGCCAGCAGCTTCTGCAAGGCTGCTTTTTCCGCTACCAGAATTTCGCTCACATCCCGCGTCATCGCTGACACCCGCGCTGCTTTTTCTGCGTAAACCGGATCGTGCTGGAGATAATATCCATACTCGCGCACCGTGACGCCACAGCCGCTGGCGGTCATCACAATCGCCTCAATGCCCTGATCCAAATACGGCGTCCACGCATCGATATTGCGCCGCATGTAATCCAGCGCTTCGTCGTGTGCATTCAGATGATAGGACAGCGCGCCGCAGCAGCCGGCCTCGGGTGCTGTGATCAGACTGATGCCGAGCCCATCCAACACACGTGCGGCGGCGCTATTGATTTGCGGCGCCATCGTCGGTTGCACGCAGCCTGCCAAAACCAACATCTTGCGTGCGTGGCGTGGTGCCGGCCATTCGCCTGCCGCAACCGGTGCGGGGACGTTTGCTTTCAGTGTGGTGGGTAGCCACGGCCGGAACGCTTGACCCAGCTTGAGCAGTGGTGCAAACAGAGAGGGGGTGAGCAACATTGCGCGCAGCGCTTTGCGTCGCGCCTGCGCCAACCAGCTACGCCCGATTTTCTTTTCCGCAATATCACGGCCGATATCGATTAGCTTCCCGTACTGCACGCCGGAAGGACAGGTGGTTTCGCACGCACGGCAAGTCAGGCAACGATCTAAGTGCAGCAAGGTTTTCCCGGTAACCGGGCCGCCTTCGAGCATCTGCTTGATCAGATAAATCCGGCCGCGCGGGCTATCGAGCTCGTTGCCTAATAGCTGATAGGTCGGGCAGGTGGCCAGACAGAAACCGCAATGCACGCACGAGCGTAATATCCGGTCTGCTTCTAGGCCCTCGGGCGTATCTTTTATATAGTCGGCAAGTTGGGTTTGCATGGTTAAAAGTCAGAGTACATCCGGCCAAGGTTGAAGATACCATGTGGATCGAAGGTGCGCTTCATGCGCCGGTGCACATCCATCAATGGCTTAGGTAAGGGATGAAACACCGATTGCGGCTTGGTCGCGCCGCGGAATAGGGTCGCTT
>MEQN01000083.1:454-4485 GCA_001770235.1 Betaproteobacteria bacterium RBG_16_58_11 | reverse complement strand
CTTGCACTGCCGTTTCCGCACCGGACAAACGCAGCGTCAGCACCTGATCGTGATAGCACGTTGCGGAAATCGGCAGCGGCTCGCCCGCCCAGCGATTCATTTTTTCCAAAGCCAGCGCTTCATCGCACTCGAACTGCACCGTCGCTTCGGCCTTGGGTCGCGGCAACACTTTGAGCGACACTTCCAGAATCAATCCCAACGTGCCGAGCGAACCCGCCATGACGCGCGACACGTCATAGCCCGCCACATTCTTCATCACTTGGCCGCCAAAGCGTAATGGATCGGCGTTGCCATCCATCATGTGCACGCCCAACACGAAATCACGCACCGCGCCTAAGCTTGCCCGGCGCGGGCCGGACAGCCCGGCGGCGACGCAACCGCCAAGGGTGGCGCGCGGGCCAAAATGCGGCGGCTCGAACGGCAGCATCTGTCCCTGCGCGGCCAGCGCCGCTTCGATCTCCGCCAGCGGCGTACCGGCGCGCGCGGTGATCACCAGCTCCTCCGGCGCGTAATCGACAATGCCGCGATAGGCGGTGGTGTCGAGCACCTCGCCTTGCGCCGCACCACCGTAGAAATCCTTCGAGCCCGACCCGCGGATGCGCACCGGCCGCCGGCGCGCGATGGCTTGGCGGATAGCTTCGGAAAATTGTTCGCGCAGTTCTTTCATTTCAGTTATTAACCACGGGGGACACGGGGAGCACGGGGAAAACAAGAAAATTGGGTTCCCCGTGTCCCCCGTGCTCTCCGTGGTTCATGGTTTTTCAAAACCTCTCGATCCCCGGAAACTTCACCTGCCCCTGATGCACATGCATCGCGCCATACTCCGCGCAGCGATGCAGGGCCGGCACGGCTTTGCCGGGGTTGAGCAAACCTTTCTCGTCCCACGCCGCTTTTACCGCATGGAACAGCGCTATTTCCTTCGGCTGAAATTGCACGCACATCAGGTCGATTTTCTCCACCCCCACACCATGCTCGCCGGTGATGGCGCCGCCCACTTCGACCGAGAGTTCGAGAATCTTGGCGCCGAAGGCTTCGGCGCGCGCCATCTCGCCCGGCTTATTCGCATCGTACAAAATCAGTGGATGCAAATTGCCGTCGCCAGCATGGAATACATTCGCTACGCGCAAGCCATAGTGTTGGGAATAATCACGGATGCGCGCCAGCACCTCTGCCAAGCGCTTGCGCGGAATGGTGCCGTCCATGCAGTAATAATCGGGCGAGAGCCGGCCCACGGCGGGAAACGCGGCCTTGCGCCCGGCCCATAGTTTCAAACGCTCGGCATCATCACTGGCCGTGCGCAGACTGGTCGCACCGCTGCTTTGCAAAATATCGTGCACGCGTTTGATCTCTTCCGACACTTCTTCATTGGTGCCGTCCAACTCGCACAGCAAAATCGCCGCCGCCTGCAGCGGGTAGCCGGCATGCACAAAAGCTTCCGCCGCTTGAATCGCCAGCGTATCCATCATCTCCAGCCCGGCGGGGATGATACCGGCGGAAATGATCGCGGCCACGGCGGCGCCGGCCTTTTCGATATCGTCAAAGCCGGCCATGAGCACTTGCGCCCGCTCCGGCTTCGCCAACAGCCTTACCGTCACCTCGGTAATCACCCCGAGCATGCCCTCCGAGCCGGTCATCAGCGCGAGCAAATCATAGCCCGCGCTATCCAGCGCGGTAGAGCCGAGCTCCAGTATTTCGCCCTCGATCGTCACCACGCGCAAGGCGAGAATATTGTTCACGGTCAGGCCATACTTCAAGCAATGCACACCGCCGGAATTTTCCGCCACGTTGCCGCCGATGGAACAAATGATTTGGCTCGATGGATCGGGGGCGTAGTAGAGATGGTGCGGCGCGGCCGCTTCGGAGATGGCGAGATTGCGCACCCCAGGCTGCACCCGCGCGGTTCGCCCCAGCGGATCGAGGTGCAGGATGCGGGAGAATTTAGCCAGCGACAGCAGCACGCCGTTTTCCAGCGGCAGCGCGCCGCCGGATAGCCCCGTGCCGGAACCGCGCGCCACCACCGGCACGCCTGCCGCAAGACAGGCGCGCAGAATCTGTTGCACCTGCGCTTCGGTTTCCGGCAGCACAGTTACCAGCGGCAGCTTGCGATACGCGGTCAGAGCGTCGGACTCATAGGGCTTCTGATCCTCGGGCTCAGTCAGCACCGATTCGGCGGGGAGGATTTCGCGCAGGCGTTTGATGAGGCGGTTGGGGGTCATGGGAAACGATTATATAAAGATTCACCGCAAAGGACGCGAAGGTGCGCGAAGGAAACCTGGTGTTTTACTTTGCGAACCTTCGCGTCCTTTGCGGTAAAAGTTTTTTCCTTTGCGTCCCCAGCGGGGAACTTTATGAACGCAAACGATTGTACACCGCCGCCAACGCTGTCTCATCGCCCACATTGCCGGGAAAAATCACCACCGGTATATCAGGCAAGCGCGGGTGATCCTTCGGTGTCAGCACCACTGAGCAGCCGGGATGAATCTGGCCGGCGATGCGCGCGGCAGGAATCGCCAAGCCCAAGGACAGCATATCGTTGGAGGTGATGCCGCCCTTGCTGATGATGAAGCCGATGGTCTTGGGCAGCGCGTGCACCACGCTCATCAGAAAGCCGGAGACTTGCTCGCCGAAGCGCAAGCGGGTCTGCCTGTCCTGGAACTGGCGCTCCGCACGCGACGTAAAAATCACCGGCGTTAGCCCTTGGGCATGCGCCGCTTCAACTTGGCCAATGACGGCCTGCAACAGTTCGGAAACTTTTTCCGGCAGCAGATTCACGTCCACCTCTACCGCCGCTACACCCGGCTGTTTGAGCAGCTCGGTCAATTGCTCCGTCGTTTTCTTTACGTGGGAGCCAACCACGACTACACCAGGGTGTCCATCCTTCACATATTCGCGCATGCGCTCCGCCGGAATCGGCTGCGGCGGCAGCTTGGCCAGTGCGGTAAGCAAGCTTGCGGCGCTACGAAATAGGAAACGCTTGCCATGCTCGGCGGCGCTCAGCAGTTCGTCGGCGAAGCGGTTTAAGTCATCCTGATTCTCTGCATCCACCACGCAACAGGCGTTGTCGGCCAGGTTCATCAGCTTATCGAAGCTGCCGGTGCGAATTTCCTCCAGGGGAAAGCGCACCACCTCGTCGGCCTGAATGCGCCCGCGGGTTTTTTCCTCGACATACTTGGGCAGATAGCTATGCCGGTAGCCGAACACCGAATCGCGTGCGAACTCCGTTTCATGCACCGGCACCAACTTGTCCCCGGTGCGCAGGTAATGCGTGCCGTGCACCGTGACCCGCCCGCCCTCGAAGAAAGCCGGAATCAGGAAATGCGCATCGAACGGCCCGAGTTCCTCGGCCATCACATCCGTCTCCACCGGATAATGCCCGCGCAGCGTGGAATCGGAACGGGATACATACAAGACAGGCCGATCAAAACCGGCCAAGGCCTGTTTCAAATTGTGGCAGACCTCGCGCGTCACCGTCGCCGCCTCGGTCGCCCCCATGCCGCGCGTATTGGTCAGCACAAACATCAATGGTGAAGCGTCGTCCAGCCCGAGCTTCAGTGTCGGCACGTCCCAGCGCGTAAGCAGCAGGCAGCCATGCACCGTCTGCGAACCGGTGGGGTCGTCGTCGAGCACTATGATTTTTGGTTGCAAGATAGAATCCTTTCACCACAGAGTACACGGAGTACACAGAGGAATATTTAATAAAACTCCGCGTCCTCCGCGTACTCCGTGGTGAAGCTTGTATTACCCCAACAACTCCAGCGCCCGATCCGCCATCGCCTGCGCGTTCATCGCATTGAAATCGAACAACTGGTTCGGGCTGGCCGTGGTTTCGCCGCGCTTCCAGCAAAACACATCTCGCGTCGGCACGGCACTGCGCAGCATGAGCGGCTCCAGCATCGCGCTGGGGCCGCCTGTGATGCCGAGCAACACATCGCCGTGAAACAGCTTGTCGAATTGCGCGCGCGGCATGAACTTGCCATCCGGTTCGGAACACGTATTCCACGCCACATCGCTTGGGCGATACAGGCGGCGCG
>MEQN01000083.1:0-431 GCA_001770235.1 Betaproteobacteria bacterium RBG_16_58_11 | reverse complement strand
ACACCGATACCTTGCGCTTCCAGTTGCTGCGCCGCTTCGAATACCGGCAACAGCACCATGTCGCCGGTGACCGCGAAGACCACCGTATTGCGTCCGGCGGTTTCATGCAGCACGATCGCGCCCTCCTCGATCGCCTGGCGCGCCTGTTTCAGCGTGGTGCGCACCGGCAGCGGCGTTTTGGAAGCGGTAATCACGATGCCTTTGTTGGATTGGCCCAGGGCCCAATCGTAGGCGACTTGAATCATGTTCGCATCGACCGGGAACAGCGGATACACATTGCCGTTGCGCATCATGGCCGCGAAGTACGCTTCGATCTCCGGGCGCTGATGCGTCCAGCCGTTGCGGCCCTGCTCCAGCGCGCCGGCGGTAAACAGCGTGATCGCGCTGCGGCCCTGCTCCAGCGCGCCGGCGGTAAACAGCGTGATCGCGCT
>MEQN01000082.1:2809-14218 GCA_001770235.1 Betaproteobacteria bacterium RBG_16_58_11 | reverse complement strand
AAGCAAGTCCAAAAAAGGAGGCGGAGACGCCTCCTTTTTTATTTCAAAAGCCGATATGTCTTCAATCGAAAATCTCGACGCTATTGTTCAGGATGCGATCAACACGCTGACCGCTATTACGGTGGCTGCTGATCTGGAGAATGCCAAAGCCAAATGGCTTGGTAAAACCGGCGAGATTTCTTTGTTGATGAAAACGCTGGGAACGCTCTCCGCTGAGGAGCGCCCCGCCGCAGGCGCTCGCATCAATGTCGCCAAGCAGCAGATCGAGGAAGCGCTAAACGCCCGGCGCGATGCGATCAAAGCGCAGGCCTTGGAAGCGCAACTCGCACAAGAAGCACTCGATGTGACACTGCCCGGTCGCGGTTTGGGCGTGGGCGGTTTGCATCCGGTGACGCGCACCATGTCGCGCATCGAGGCCTTGTTCCACTCGATCGGCTTCGAAGTAGCAGACGGCCCCGAGATTGAAACTGATTTCTATAATTTCACCGCGCTGAATATTCCCGAGAATCATCCGGCGCGGGCGATGCACGACACCTTCTATGTGGACGACAAGCATGTGCTGCGCACCCATACCTCGCCGGTGCAGGTGCACTATATGCAGAACCATGAGCCGCCGCTGAAAATCATCGCGCCGGGACGGGTTTATCGCGTGGATTCGGATGCGACCCATTCCCCCATGTTCCATCAGGTGGAAGGCTTGTGGGTGGACGAGCAGGTGAGTTTCGCCAATCTGAAAGGGGTGGTGCAGGATTTTCTGCAACGCTTCTTTGAGCGCGACGACCTGCAGGTGCGTTTCCGGCCTTCGTTTTTCCCGTTCACCGAGCCATCAGCCGAAATAGATATGAGCTGGAACGGCGGCTGGCTGGAAATCGGCGGCTGCGGCATGGTGCACCCGAATGTGTTGAAACACGTGAACATCGACAGCGAGAAATACATCGGTTTCGCCTTTGGCTTGGGCGTCGAGCGCTTGGCGATGCTGCGCTATGGCGTGAATGATCTGCGTTTGTTCTTTGAGAACGATTTGCGCTTTTTGAAACAATTTAACTAGTCACATGAAATTCTCCGAGAACTGGCTACGCACTTACGTTAACCCCGCGCTCGATAGCGAGGCGCTGGGTCACGCACTTACCATGGCGGGTTTGGAAGTCGAGGCAATGGAAGCGGCAGCGCCGCCTTTCGATAAGGTGGTGGTGGCGCAAGTGATCTCACTCGCCAAACATCCCGACGCCGATCGTCTGAATGTCTGCCAAGTCAATGTCGGACAAGGTGCGCCGCTGCAAATCGTTTGCGGTGCGACCAACGTGCATGCCGGCGCAAAAGTGCCGTGCGCGTTGGTCGGTGCGGTATTGCCCAAGATCACTATCAAGCAAGCCAAGGTGCGCGGCGTGGAGTCGGCCGGCATGCTGTGTTCGGAACAGGAATTAGGCCTGGCCGAAGAGGCGCCAGGCTTGTTGCTATTACCGGCTGATGCGCCGGTGGGTAAGGATATCCGCGATTACCTCGATCTCAACGATCAACTCTATACGATCAAACTGACGCCGAATCGCAGCGATTGCTTAAGCGTGGCAGGCGTGGCGCGTGAAGTGGCGGCTGTCACGGGTGTCGCCTTGACGCTCCCGGCTATTGAACCAGTGAGCGCTACGCATGACGCGACGCTGACAGTAAAAGTGCAAACGCCGAATGATTGTCCACGCTACTGCGGCCGCATCGTGCGTGACGTGAATGCCAAGGCGGCGACACCCGGCTGGATGGTCAAACGCCTCACGCGCTGTGGCCTGCGCAGCATTAGCGTCGTGGTGGACATCACCAACTACGTCTTGCTCGAACAAGGCCAACCCCTGCATGCCTTCGATCTCGCCAAGTTAAAAGGCGGCATCACGGTGCGCATGGCGCAAGCGGGCGAGCAAATCAAACTGCTTAACGATCAAATCGCGACGCTGGACGCCGACATGCTGGTGATTGCCGATGACGCACGCGCCGTGGCGCTGGCGGGCATCATGGGCGGTGCTGAAACTGCGGTGGATGACACTACGCGCGATGTGTTTCTGGAGTCGGCCTTTTTTACGCCCGACACCATTGCGGGACGTGCGCGGCGCTTGGGCTTATCCACCGACTCCTCGCATCGTTTTGAGCGCGGGGTGGATTTTGCCTCGACCCGTGCCTGTATCGAACGCGCGACCCAGTTGATGCTTGAAATTTGCGGCGGCCAAGCGGGGCCGGTGACGGAAGTGTCCGCTCAAATGCCTGCGCGCAATCCGATTCGCCTGCGCGCTGAGCGTGCGAGTAAAGTTTTAGGGCTGGATCTCAGCCCTAGCCAGATTGAAAGCCTGCTGCAGCGGCTGCACTTTGGCGTGGAGACAAAAGGCGATGCGTTTCAGGTCACGCCGCCCAGCTATCGTTTCGACATGGCCATTGAAGAAGACTTGATCGAGGAGATCGCCCGGCTGTACGGCTATGACAATATTCCCGCCATGCCGCCCCGCGCACGACTCGATCTGTTGTCGAAGCCGGATGCGGTGCGGCCGGAGGAGCAGTTGCGCGAACGCCTGGTGTCGCGCGACTATCAGGAGGTCATCACCTACAGCTTTGTCGAGCCAAATTGGGAAGTGGGGCTTGCTGGGAATATGAATCCGGTCGCGCTGCAAAATCCGATTGCCGCCCAGATGAGCGTGATGCGCTCCACCCTGTGGGGCGGGCTCGTGGATGTGCTGCGTTTCAATCTCAACCGCAAGCAGCCGCGGCTGCGCGTGTTTGAAATCGGGCGCGTGTTCGAGGCGACGGAGCATGGTTTGACGCAAACGATGCGTTTCGCGGCTTTGGCTGATGGTGCGGCTCTCCCCGAGCAGTGGGGTTCTGCTTCGCGCGAGGTCGATTTTTTCGATTTGAAGGGCGATCTGGAAGCCTTGCTCTGGCCCGAAGTGGCGTGCTTCGAAGCTGCGTCCCATCCGGCGCTGCATCCGGGGCAATCGGCGCGGGTGCTGCTGGGCGGCAATGCGATAGGGTGGATCGGGGCCCTGCATCCGAAATGGGTGCAGCAATATGCGCTGCCGCAAACCCCGGTGTTGTTCGAATTGGAGTTAAGCGCAATCCTTGCCTGCCGCTTGCCTAAGTTCACCGAAATTGCGAAATTTCCACCTGTTCGTCGCGATATTGCAGTGATCGTCGATGAAAATGTCGCTTCTGAGGCGTTGCTGGCCGCGATGCGCGAAAGCGCGCCGGAATGGGTCACGGACTTGGCCATTTTCGACCTGTATAGCGGCAAAGGCATTGATTCTGGTAAGAAAAGTCTTGCATTCCGGATATTGATGCAGGATACTGAAAAAACATTGACCGATCAGGAAGTTGAAACGGTCATCACCCGCCTGACCCAGGTCCTTTCGGACCGTTTCGGGGCAAAATTGAGATAATCGTCTGGGATCGTGAGGAGCGATAATGACCTTAACAAAGGCCGAACTAGCCGACATGATTTTTGAAAAAGTTGGGCTGAATAAGCGCGAAGCCAAAGATATGGTGGAATCCTTCTTTGAAGAAGTCCGCCATGCGCTGGAAGCAGGAGAGAGCGTCAAGCTTTCTGGCTTCGGCAACTTTCAACTGCGTGACAAACCGCAACGCCCCGGCCGTAATCCTAAAACCGGTGCGGAGATTCCAATATCAGCGCGCCGCGTGGTGACTTTCCATGCGAGTCAAAAGCTGAAAGCCATGGTGGAATCGTCTTATGCCGGAAATCAACCCGCTACCGCCGAAAGTTGAACTGCCGCCCATCCCGGCGAAGCGTTACTTCACTATCGGTGAAGTAAGCGAGCTGTGCGGCGTGAAGCCGCATGTGCTGCGTTACTGGGAACAGGAATTCACCCAGCTCAAGCCGGTAAAACGCCGCGGTAACCGCCGTTACTATCAGCACCATGAAGTGCTGTTGATTCGCCGCATTCGCGAGTTGTTGTATGAGCAGGGTTTCACCATCAGCGGTGCGCGCAACCGCTTGGACGCCAGCCTTGCCGAAACCGATCCGGTAAATTCGCGCAACCACCACAATGCTAATTCAGTAACCGATCCAGCGCACAATGGGCCGATTGATCTGTCTTATGTGCGCCGCGAAATTCAAACTATTCTGCAATTTCTCAACGTGTAAAATTTTTTTCGCGTCTGATTCCACGTATTGCCTTTCTGATCAGCAGCGCATTCGATATAATTCACCCCTTCGGGGCGTAGCGCAGCCTGGTAGCGTACTTGTCTGGGGGACAAGTGGTCGGAGGTTCAAATCCTCTCGCCCCGACCAAATATTCCCTGTTTCGGGTTTCGAGTCGAACTCGAAATAAATAATTCGAAACCCGAAAATTAAATCCAATGCGGATCCTACTTTCCAACGACGATGGTTATTTCGCGCCCGGGCTCGCGGTCTTGGCGCAAGCCCTCGGCACCGTGGCGGAAGTGACGGTGGTGGCGCCCGAGCGCGATCGCAGCGGCGCGAGCAATTCGCTCACCCTGGATCGTCCGCTGACGCTACGCAAGTCCTCCAGCGGTTTCTACTACGTGAATGGCACGCCTACCGATTGCGTGCATCTTGCCGTGACCGGTTGGCTGCCACAACTGCCGGATATGGTGATCTCCGGTATCAATCATGGTGCGAACATGGGGGATGACACGATTTACTCGGGCACTGTCGCGGCCGCGACCGAGGGTTTTTTACTCGGCATTCCCTCAATCGCGATATCGCTTGCCGGTGTTACCATGGGCCATTACGCAACGGCGGCGCAGGTCGCGCTTGATCTCGTGCACCGGTACCAAAACCAACCGCTTGCTCAACCCATGCTGCTTAATGTGAATGTGCCGGATCTGCCATATGCGGAACTTAAAAGCATGGAAACTACCCGCTTGGGTAAACGCCACAAAGCGGAGCCGGTGGTAAAAGCCGAGAGCCCGCGCGGCGAAACCGTGTATTGGGTGGGAGCGGCAGGGGGCGCGCAGGATGCTGGGGTAGGCACCGATTTTCACGCGGTGGCGCAGGGCAGGGTTTCCATCACCCCCTTGCAGATCGATCTGACTCATTTCGAGCAGCTCGATTCGATTAAACAGTGGATGCAGGGATGAATCAGCGCTTTTCCGGCATCGGCATGACCTCGCAGCGCACTCGGGCGCGCATGCTGGAACGGCTGCGCGGGCAGGGCATCAAAGATGAAGTTGTTCTGGCCGCGATGAACGACATCCCGCGCCATATCTTCGTGGATGAAGCGCTTTCCAGCCGCGCCTATGAAGATATTTCATTGCCCATTGGTTTCGGGCAAACCATTTCTCAGCCCTACACCGTTGCGCGCATGATCGAGCTGGCGCGCGCTGGCCGTGACATCCTAAAAGCGCTCGAGATCGGCACCGGGTGCGGCTATCAGGCCGCCGTGTTATCGCGTGTCGCAAAAGAAGTATATTCAGTGGAACGCATCGCTCCGTTGATTGCCAAAGCACGGAAGAACTTGCGCGAAATCCGCATCCCCAATGTCAAAGTCAAATACGCCGATGGCGCCTTGGGTTTGCCAGAGTTCGCGCCATACGATGCGATTGTGATGGCTGCGGCGGCCACGCATATACCGCAAGAACTCCTGGCCCAACTCGAAATCGGGGGGCGATTGGTGCTGCCGATCGGCACGGAAACGCAGAAACTCACCGTGGTGGAGCGCACGCCGCAAGGCTTTCAGAAAACCGAGTTGGAGCAAGTCAAATTTGTACCGCTGTTGGGTGGCATTGCTTAGCCGGATCCGTGACCGGTTTAAAACTAAAGGACAAGTGTGCTGAGAATGAATGCGCTGGGAATCAGCCTTGCAGCACTCGTCATGATGGTCATGATCGGCGGTTGCACTACGACGCCTGCGCGCGCACCCGTCATCGATCGTCTGCCTTCGTCGCAGACACCCCCCGCCAGTAAAAAACCCGCGCTCAAGCCCAAAGAGCCGGATTGGCGCCCCGCCACCTATGCCGTGCAAAAGGGCGACACGCTGTACAGCATCGCGCTGGAGCATGGGCAAGACTATAAAGAATTGGCCGAGTGGAACGGCATACAAGCGCCGTACACCATCCGTATCGGTCAAATACTGCGGCTCACCTCTTCGCAACCAGAGACCACGACACCGCTCAAACCCATTCCGACAGCCGAAGCCAAGCCACTGCCATCGACTGAGCCGAGCCTGAAGGCCGAGCCCAAGGCGATCAAACAGCCCTATTCCGATCAAGCACTGGCACAGTTGGAAAAGCCCGTGGCTAAACCCGCTCCGGTTGCGCCGCCGAAACCGGAAATCACCAAAGTCGAATCGCCCAAGCCGGCTGCTGCGCCGGAGCCGGCAAAACCCGATACTGCCGCGGACGAAGAAGATTCAGTTGATTGGGGGTGGCCGGCCAGTGGTAAAATCCTCGCCAACTTTAATGACAATGGCAACACTAAGGGTGTGGATATCGGCGGCAATCCGGGCCAAACGGTGATCGCCTCCGCCTCGGGTAAAGTAGTGCATACTGGCAGTACTTTGCGGGGCTATGGAAAACTCATTATCATCAAGCACAACAAGAGTTATTTCAGTGTCTATGCGCACAACAACCAAGTCTTGGTGAGGGAAGGTCAAACCGTGGTAAAAGGCCAAAAAATTGCCGAGATGGGTAACTCCGACGCCGACCGGGTGAAGCTTCACTTTGAGATTCGTCGCTTGGGCAAGCCGGTCGATCCGCTGAAATATCTGCCGAGTGATAAACCCTCATGAACCGGGAATCCAGCGATCCGAATGAAATCGATCCGCTCGACGCGCAAGCTGAAGACGAGCGGCTCGAACAAGCCGAGTCTCAGGCGGAGGCGGCGGAGGTTGAGCCTTTCCTGGCTGACCTGCAAGCCGATGTCACCCAAATCTATCTGAATGAAATCGGTCAGAACGCGCTGCTTACGCCGGACGAAGAACGGCGTTTGTCGCGTCTGATGAAGCAAGGCGATTTCGAGTCGCGCCAGCGCATGATCGAGTGCAATCTGCGCTTGGTGGTCAATATCGCCAAACACTATGTGAATCGCGGCATGGCCTTGCTGGATCTGATCGAAGAGGGCAATTTGGGCTTGATTCATGCCTTGGAAAAATTCGACCCCGAACGCGGCTTCCGTTTTTCCACCTACGCCACTTGGTGGATTCGCCAGAACATCGAGCGCGCGATCATGAATCAATCGCGCACCATCCGGCTACCCGTGCATATCATCAAGGAACTCAATATCTACCTGCGCGCCCAGCGTCATCTCGAATCGCACGGCACGCCTGACGCCACGGTGGAGGATATCGCCCACTTGGTCGATTGCGAGGTGGAGGAAGTGCGTTACATCATGGGCCTGAACGAGCGCACCGCCTCGCTCGATGCACCGCTCGATATCGACCCTAATCTTTCCATCGGCGAGGCGATACCGGACGAGCAAGGTGCATTGCCGGAAACCGTGCTGCAGCGGGCCGAGGTGGAAAAATACGTGCATGAATGGCTCAATCAGCTTACTGCCAAGCAGCGCAGCGTGATCGAGCGCCGCTTCGGCATCAATGGCCACGACATCAGCACGCTGGAACAGGTCGCAGAGGCGCACGGCATTACGCGCGAGCGCGTGCGCCAAATTCAGATGGAAGCCTTGCAAAGCCTGCGCAAGATTTTGCGGCGCAACGGTGTGTCCAAAGACGTGCTGTTTTAACCCGCGAACAATTCCCGCATGATTTCCTGGAACGCCATCCAGACCGTGTTGCTCGATATGGATGGCACCCTGCTCGACCTTCATTACGATAACCATTTCTGGCTCAAGCATGTGCCCGCGCGCTATGCCGAAAAGTATGGGCTCAGCCTGGAAGCCTCGCAGCACGAACTGCGCGGGCGCTACGAAAAAGTGGCCGGCACCATGCAGTGGTATTGCATGGATTATTGGAGCAGTGAGTTGGGCCTGGATATCGAACGGCTCAAACAAGAGGTCGCGCACCTCATTGCCGTGCACCCGCATGTGGCGCCGTTTTTAGAGCGGATACGCGGCGCGGGCAAGCGCGTGGTGCTGGTAACCAATGCGCATCACAAGAGCCTGGCGCTGAAAATGAGCAAAACCCGCCTCGATCATTATTTCGATGCCATGATCTGTGCGCATGCCTTGGGTAAGCCAAAGGAACATCCTGATTTCTGGCATGAGTTTCAGAGTCACGAAGCCTTTAATCCGCAGCAAACCTTGCTCATCGACGATAGCCTGCCGGTGCTGCGCTCCGCGCGCAATTACGGCATCGCGCATTTGCTCGCGATCTACCAGCCGGATACGCGGCAGCCGAGAAAAGATGTGGCGGAATTTGAGGCGATTGAAAGTTTCGAGCAGATTATGCCGGGGGGTGATTGGTGAACGGTGATTGGTGATTGGTGAACGGTAATCACCCAATCACCGTTCACAGCAACAACGCCGCCGCCACGCGCCGGCCTTCGCCCATCAGGATGTTGTAAGTGCGCGCCGCGGCGTACGTATCCATCACTTCAAAACCGATGCGCTGGGCGGCCAGCGGCGCCGTCAAGCGGGGATGGGGGAAGCGCAACAGGGCGCCCGTGCCGAGTAAAACGACTTCCGCATCCAGACCTGCCAGGAATGCAAAGTGCGCTTCGGTCAACTCATCCAAGCTGCGCGGTTCCCAGTCAGCGATCAGCCTATCCGGTAGCACGATCAGACTCTGTTCAAACCGCTGCTGGTTCACCATCACATAGCCGGCGCCATAGTTCGTAAACAGATTTTGGCCGGGGTGCTGGGATAAATGAAGTTTCATTTGAGGGTTCGTTGCGACACGGTGGGCGGTGCTGTAAGATTATAACTTTTTTGAACTTTTAGCCAATTACCAGCCTATGGAAGCGTTTTCGAGAATCAAGCGGCTTCCGCCCTACGTGTTCAACATCACCGGCGAGCTCAAGGCGGCAGCGCGCAAACGCGGTGAGGACATCATCGATTTCGGCATGGGCAATCCCGACCAGCCGACGCCGCAGCACATCGTCGATAAATTGATCGAGTCGGCCAAGCGCGGCGACACCCATCGTTATTCCGTTTCCAAGGGCATTCCCCGTCTGCGGCGCGCGATTTCGACTTGGTACAAAAAGCGTTACGACGTCGATATCAACCCGGATACCGAAGCCATTGTCACCATCGGATCGAAAGAGGGCATTGCGCATTTGGCGCTGGCCACGCTTGATCGGGGCGACATTGTACTGGTGCCAAACCCGAGTTATCCGATCCATATCTATGGCCCGGTGATCGCGGGTGCGGATATCTATCATATTCCCATGAAATCCGGCATCGATTTTTTCGATGAATTGGAGAAGGCGATCAAGAGTTCCTTCCCCAAGCCGAAGATGCTCATCCTGAATTTCCCCAGCAATCCGACCACGCAGTGCGTGGATTTACCGTTCTTTGAAAAAGTGGTCGGCATTTGCAAAGAGCACGGCATCCTGATCGTGCACGACATCGCCTATGCCGACATCGTGTTCGATGGCTACAAAGCACCGTCGATTTTGCAGGTGCCAGGCGCAAAGGAAATCGCAGTAGAGTTTTTTACGCTTTCCAAGAGTTACAACATGCCCGGTTGGCGGGTGGGCTTCATGGTGGGGAATAAAGATTTGGTCTCGGCCTTGGCGCGCATCAAGAGTTACCATGATTACGGCACGTTTACGCCGATTCAGGTCGCATCGATCTTGGCGCTGGAAGGCCCGCAAGATTGCGTCGAAGATATTCGCCTCATGTATCAAACGCGTCGCGATGCCTTATGCAAGGGCCTGGATTCGATCAATTGGGAGATTGAAATTCCCAAGGCCACTATGTTTGTATGGGCGCCGATTCCGGAGCCGTATAGAGCGATGGGCTCGCTGGAATTTTCCAAGAAGATACTGCTGGATGCCAAAGTCGCGGTTTCACCCGGCGTCGGCTTCGGTGACTTCGGCGATGATCATGTACGCTTCTCGCTGATCGAGAACGAATCGCGTACCCGCCAGGCCATTCGCGGCCTGAAGGATATGTTCAAAAAAGACGGACTGTTGTAAAAGCCTCACCACGGAGTACTCAATGAAACCAATCAATGTCGGCCTGCTGGGCCTCGGCACCGTCGGTGGCGGCACGCTTACCGTGCTGCGCCGCAATCAGGCAGAAATTACCCGCCGCGCCGGGCGTGCGATCCTGGTCAAGATGGCCGCCGTGCGCGATTTGAACAAAGCGCAAGTGTTATATGCTGGCGAAGATATCAAAATCACCACCAACCCCTTGGAGGTAGTGGAGAACCCCGAGATCGATATCGTGGTCGAGTTGATCGGCGGTACCGATCAGGCGAAAGCCTTGGTGCTCAAGGCCATTGCGAATGGCAAGCATGTCGTGACCGCTAACAAAGCGCTGCTCGCCATGCATGGCAATGAAATTTTCGCCGCTGCGCAGGCCAAAGGCGTGATGGTCGCGTTCGAAGCGGCAGTGGCGGGGGGTATCCCCATCATCAAGGCGGTGCGCGAAGGCCTGAGCGCAAATCGCATCGAATGGGTGGCTGGCATTATCAACGGCACCACGAATTTTATTTTGACCGAGATGCGCGACAAGGGTTTGGCCTTTGATACCGTGCTGGCCGAGGCACAGCGCCTAGGCTATGCCGAATCCGATCCGACCTTCGATATCGAAGGCGTGGATGCCGCGCACAAACTCACCATTCTTGCGGCCATCGCCTTCGGTATTCCGATGCAATTCGATAAGGCCTACACCGAGGGTATTTCCAAGCTGACCAAGGAAGATATTCAGTATGCCGAGGAGTTGGGCTATCGCATCAAGTTGCTCGGCATTACCAAGCGCGTCACCCAGGGGATTGAGTTGCGCGTGCATCCGACCTTGATTCCGACGAAGCGTTTGATCGCCAATGTGGAAGGCGTGATGAACGCCGTGTTGGTCAAGGGTGATGCGGTGGGCGCAACGCTGTACTACGGTCGCGGCGCCGGCGCGGAACCAACCGCTTCCGCGGTGGTGGCCGACTTGGTGGACGTGACGCGCATGCACACCGCCGATCCGGAGCATCGCGTGCCGCATCTCGCGTTTCAGCCCGATGCCTTGTCCGATGAACCGATTCTGCCCATGAGCGAAGTGCGCACCGCGTATTATTTGCGCATGCGCGCCTTCGACAAACCGGGTGTGTTGGCCGACATCACGCGCATTCTGGCCGATATGGAAATATCCATCGACGCCATGATTCAGAAAGAGCCGGATGAAGGACAGGAGCAAGTAGACATCATTATGCTCACGCATGTGACGGTGGAAAAGAACGTCAATCAGGCGATCGCTAAGATCGAAGGATTGTCGACCATTTCCGGCAAGGTGACTCGACTGCGCCTGGAAACGCTGGGCTGATTATGCGGTACATTTCTACCCGCGGTGAATCG
>MEQN01000082.1:510-2740 GCA_001770235.1 Betaproteobacteria bacterium RBG_16_58_11 | reverse complement strand
ACTTATCCGCATATTTCACGTGAAGAGCTCGCGAGTTGGCAGCATTTTAATTACCGTGAATTGGCGTTCGCGGTGTTGTCAAAATTTGCGACCGATATTCCTGCCGCCGACTTGCGCGCGATCATCGATAAGACTTATACCGCCGAGGTGTACTGCAATACGCGCCCCGGTGAAAACGCGGAAGATATTGCGCCGGTGCGCACCTTGGAGCCGGGCTTGCACATTCTTGCGCTTTCCAACGGCCCGACGCTGGCGTTCAAAGACATGGCAATGCAGTTGATCGGAAATCTGTTCGAGTACGCCTTGGCGCAGCATCACGAATCAATCAACATTCTCGGCGCGACCTCGGGTGATACCGGCTCGGCGGCCGAATACGCCATGCGCGGCAAGCGCGGCGTACGCGTGTTCATGCTCTCGCCCTACGGCAAAATGAGTCCGTTCCAGCGCGCGCAGATGTATTCGCTGCAAGACCCCAATATTCATAATCTCGCGGTGCGCGGCGTGTTCGACGATTGCCAAGACATCGTCAAAGCCGTCTCCAACGATCTCGAATTCAAGGCTAAATACAAAATCGGCGCTGTCAATTCCATCAACTGGGGGCGCGTTTCGGCCCAGATCGTGTACTACTTCAAAGCTTATTTTGCGGTGGCGAAGCAGGTGGGCGAGGAAGTTTCCTTCGCCGTGCCCTCCGGCAACTTCGGTAATGTGTGCGCCGGCCACGTCGCGCGCATGATGGGATTGCCGATTCGGAAGCTCATCGTGGCGACGAACGAGAACGATGTGCTGGACGAGTTTTTCAAAACCGGCCGCTATACGCCGCGGCCCCAGACCCAACATACCTCCAGCCCCTCCATGGATATCTCTAAAGCTTCCAACTTCGAGCGCTTCGTGTTCGATGTGGTGGGGCGTGATGCCGCCAAAGTGCGCGAGCTATGGAGCGCAGTGGACAAGGGCCAAGGCATCGATCTCAGCGGCGCGTATTTTTCGAAGGTGCGCGAGTTTGGCTTTGTCTCTGGCGTGAGCAGCCACGCTGACCGTATGCAGACCATCCGCGACGTGTACCAGCGCTATGGTCAGATGATCGACACGCATACTGCCGACGGTTTTAAAGTTGGGCTGGAATACCGCGAGGCCGGTGTGCCGCTGATCTGTCTGGAAACCGCGCTCCCGGCTAAATTTGAGGAAGCGATCCGCGAAGCGCTGGGCCGCGATCCGGAGCGGCCCAAAGGATTGGCGAATATCGAAAGCTTGCCGCAGCGCGTCGAAACGGTGGATGCCGACGTGGAAGCGGTCAAACGCTACGTCGTCGTGCACGCCGTGGACTGAGCGCTAGCGTAGTTTCACCGTGCATGGCGGAATTGTCGTATCGCCCATTGCGTTATAAAAACATTGCACCGCTAAGCGGGAGCAACTTTGGTCACCAAACGAGTCAGTCCTCTCAATCCCGGTGTCAGCAAGCGCGAGGTATGGGCGTGGGCGATGTACGATTTCGCCAACTCCGGCTATACCACCGTTGTCATTACCGCTGTGTACAGCGCTTATTTTGTGGCGGTAGTGGCGGGCAAGGCGGCTTGGGCCAGCTTCGTGTGGAGCGCGGCGCTGGCAGTCTCCTATCTTGCCATCTTGCTGTCTGCGCCCCTCCTCGGCGCCTATGCTGATCTGCATGGCGCGAAAAAACGCCTGCTCGCGCTGACTACACTGGGCTGTGTGCTGGGGACTGCTCTGCTGGCCTTGCCGGGGCCGGGCGATATTGCACTGGCGGTGACCATCATTGCGCTCAGTAATTATTTCTTCGGCAACGGCGAGAATCTGATCGCGGCCTTTCTCCCCGAACTGGCGCGGGGGCGCGCCCTGGGGCGCGTCTCGGGTTGGGGCTGGGGGCTGGGCTATTTGGGCGGCATCGTTTCGCTTGGTGTGGCGCTCGCCTATATTGGCCACATCCAGCAAGCAGGCGGTGGCGCGCCAGAATTTGTGCCTGGCGTCATGCTCCTCACTGCGGGATTATTCGCGCTATTCGCCTTGCCTACTTTTCTCATCTTGCACGAGCGGGCGATACATCGGCCCTTGCAATCGGCTTTCACTCGCAGCGCCTATTCCCGCGTGAAAGAAAGCCTTACTCACGTCCGTCAGTATCAAGACCTGGCGCGGTTTTTACTCTGTATCGTGTTCTATCAGGCGGGCATTATGACGGTGATCACGCTCGCCGCGGTCTATGCTCAGCAAGCGATGC
>MEQN01000082.1:0-465 GCA_001770235.1 Betaproteobacteria bacterium RBG_16_58_11 | reverse complement strand
TCACCGCCGCGCTGGGTGCGCTTGCCTTCGGCTACGTGCAGGACAAGCTGGGGCACAAATTGTCGCTTGCCTTGACGCTATGCGGTTGGTTGGTGATGGTGGGGCTGGCCTACACCGCCACGACCCCCGGCCGATTTTGGCTCGCCGCGAATATCGCCGGATTATGCCTTGGCGCCTCGCAATCAGCCGGGCGCGCGCTGGTAGGCTACCTGAGTCCTAAATCGCACCGCGCCGAATTCTTTGGCTTATGGGGATTGGCGGTCAAACTCGCCTCCATCCTCGGCCCCATGACCTATGGCGCGGTGGTGTGGGTCACCGCGGGCAATCACCGTATGGGGATGCTGCTCACCGGAATCTATTTCGTGATTGGCTTGATCGTACTGGCAGCGATAGATGTAAAGCGCGGGCGACGCGCGGCGTTGAAGCGTCAGCTTTGAATCCGCAAGGACAAATCCACGGCGCGCA
>MEQN01000081.1:7738-8306 GCA_001770235.1 Betaproteobacteria bacterium RBG_16_58_11 | reverse complement strand
TCAGATTGGGATAGATTTTTTCCAGGCCGGCGATGCGCGAAAAATCACCATCATCGATGCCGGCGTTGGCGTTGATGAGGCCGCGCTCGGGCGGTAGCTTGACCAGCTTCAAGCGCAGCCCGGCGCGGCGGAAGGCCTCGCCCGCGACGATGTCGAGAAAGCCGTCGCCGGCCTGGGTGGTGAAGGGCGGCTCGTTGGTGTCGTTGAGAACCAGCGTGGGTTCGTTCGCGGCATGGCTTGCGTGGCTGCTCCAGGCCAGCGCGAGCAATAAGCCCGACAGCCAAAAACGCTTACGGATATATTTGCTCTGACGCCTATGCTGGCACTGGGCAAAGTCGCGCATTTTTCCGAGTCCCCCATCGAATTGCGCAATACTAGGCTTTATCGGCATCGGAGCCAATAGGGTTAAACCTTTCCTGATTAACCACGAAGTTCAGCAAGTTGCGGTTGTAGCCCACCGTGTTCCTCTCCCCATATCCATCACACCCATCAGGACAGCGGGCCCGTGTAGCGCCGGCTTCCAGCCGGCATGCAAGCAGGATGCTTGCGCTACAAAACCCGGCTCAGT
>MEQN01000081.1:7299-7611 GCA_001770235.1 Betaproteobacteria bacterium RBG_16_58_11 | reverse complement strand
ATCAGGACAGCGGGCCCGTGTAGCGCCGGCTTCCAGCCGGCATGCAAGCAGGATGCTTGCGCTACAAAACCCGGCTCAGTCCTTCCACAAAGGGAAGGAACTGCTGAACTTTGTGGCTAATTAAGAAACCTTTTGCGGCGCGGGATTGTTGGCGGCAGGCGAGGAAGGGATAATGCCCTCATGGGAAAATCAATACGCATCAGCATCCGCGAGCAAAGTCTGGAATTGCGGGACGAGGCCGGATGCTTGGAAAAACGCTATCCGGTATCGACCGCCGCGAATGGCGCGGGCGAGGCCAACGGCAGCTACTGC
>MEQN01000081.1:6290-7248 GCA_001770235.1 Betaproteobacteria bacterium RBG_16_58_11 | reverse complement strand
GAAAACACCGTGTTCGTGCGCCGCCGCCCGACGGGCGAAATCTATACGCCGGAATTAGGTGCGCAGTTTCCCGAACGGGATTGGATACTGACCCGGATTTTGTGGCTGTCCGGCTGCGAGCTGGGTTTCAACCGCCTGGGCGAGTGCGACACCATGCGCCGCTTCATCTACATCCACGGCAGCCCGGATGAAGTGCCGATGGGCGCGCCCGGCTCGCATGGCTGCATCCGCATGAAAAATGCGGATGTGGTCGATTTATTCGAGCGGGTTGAGGCGGGGACGCCGGTGGAGATTGTGGTTTAAGCGTCTGGTTGGCGGTCTAGCGGATCGAGGTCAATTCCTTCCGCTTTGGCGATCAAGATCATACATATCTGGAGTTGGGGCAGGTCGTGCTCGATGATGTTCCAGACAAGCGCCATATCTACGCCGAGATACTGATGCGCTAAAAAATTGCGCGTATCCGCAATTTGTCTCCAGGGGATGGTGGCGCAAACAGGTGTGAGTGTTTCAACACCCATATCTTTCACGGCTTGACCGATAATCTCTATATTGCGAATCACGGCATCTTGTGTTTTGTGGTCAGTGAAAAAGGCTTCTTTCCCGTCCGCAATATAGGATTGAATCCACTGCATGCAATCCCATATGTGCCGGATGTAGATAGAGCGGTCTTTCATCACAGAGGCGTGGCCTCGCCCAGAATCTTGTTTTTCAGGTGGCGATTGATGCCATTCTCGGTCAGTACGTCGGTGTGCCGGCCAAGCAAGTTTTCGATTTCTTGCTGAAAGCCGATCAAGTCATAGAGGCTGCGCCCAGACTCCATCGAAACGAGGATATCGACATCGCTATCTTTCGTATCGTCACCGCGCGCCACCGAGCCAAATAGGCGCACGTTATGCGCGCCATGTCTGGCAGCAATGGCGAGAATTTCTTGTCTAATGTTGCGGAGTGCGATTAGCGT
>MEQN01000081.1:5614-6155 GCA_001770235.1 Betaproteobacteria bacterium RBG_16_58_11 | reverse complement strand
CCGCATTGCGATCCGTTGCGGATTTCTGAATGTGCCACACCTCGTCGAACGGCTGGGCCTCTGCGCCTGCTTCCTCGCGCAATAGGCCGGTAAAGCGCACGCTGGCGATGACCAGCCCGGCTTCGGTGACCACATCGGCCATCGTCGCATTCAATTGCACCACATCGGTTTTATTCACGCTGTTTCCGCGTTCTTCGATCTGCATGCGAATTTCGGCGAACACTTCGGGCGTGGTGAATTCGCGGAGGTCGTTCAAGTCGGCGCGGTCATACGCTTCTTGCAAGCGGATGAAATTCGATTTCGCCGCGCGCAGGAAAGGCTCGTTTTCAAACCACTCGGGCCGGGTGGAAGGGCTTGCGACAGGCGCCGCGCCGCTGGCCGGCGGCATATAGGCGGGCTGATTCATGCCGGCATGCTGCCCAGCATATTGCATAGGCTGTTGCGCTTGCGCCGAACGGAATTTGCGAATCAGCATATAAGCGCCGAAGGCGAGCGCGGCGATGAGCAAGAAATCGAACATCTTGAAGCCATCGAATCCACC
>MEQN01000081.1:5240-5569 GCA_001770235.1 Betaproteobacteria bacterium RBG_16_58_11 | reverse complement strand
CCATGATCTGCCGCCGGAAGGCGCGGCTGCGGGGGCAGGGCCGGCAGGCCGGGGAGCGGCCGGCTGCGAGACTTGTTCGCGCTGCTTGCCGAAGCTTTTTCCGCCGCCAAAACGCTTGGCGTAGGCATCCGTGGTCAGGGCGCCGGCGCCGACCAGGATCACAAGGGCTAAGATCAAGATTTTCTTCATATAAAGCTCCGGGAAATAAGGCCGATAAGAGAGAGGTACTGTACCAGATTTAGGCGCCGGCTTTGAGATGCCGGTAAATTCCCTTACTGATCAAAGACTATGTCATCTAGCGCGAGTTCCCCAGCCCAGCCTTCAAGCGG
>MEQN01000081.1:4916-5061 GCA_001770235.1 Betaproteobacteria bacterium RBG_16_58_11 | reverse complement strand
GCCTGCAACACCCGAACATCGTCGGTTTGTATGATGCCGGCGAGCACGATGGCGATCCCTATCTGGTATTCGAATATGTGAATGGGCCCACCCTCGCGCAAATCCTGCAAAAGGAGGGGCCGATTCCCCCCACGCGCGCGGCCGA
>MEQN01000081.1:4550-4749 GCA_001770235.1 Betaproteobacteria bacterium RBG_16_58_11 | reverse complement strand
ATGGGCACGCCGGCTTATATGGCGCCGGAGTACATCTCCAACGAGGATATTGGCCCGAAATCGGATATCTTTTCTTTTGGCATGCTGCTCTATGAATTGCTCACCGGCCGCCAGGCGGTGCACGGCAAAGATACGCATGAAGTCATGCGGCGCATCGTCCAGGATGCCATCCCGCCCCCGTCCAAGCATAACGATCAAA
>MEQN01000081.1:4185-4460 GCA_001770235.1 Betaproteobacteria bacterium RBG_16_58_11 | reverse complement strand
TGAAGAATGCGCTGGAATTGTATTTATCGCCGGCCATGCCGGAAATCCAGGAAGGCGTCGATCCCAAGCAAAGCACGCTGGAATTTCTGTTGCGCCGCATGCGCGTCAAAGGCGATTTCCCCGCTTTATCCGAATCGGTCACCTCGATCAATCGCATTGCCAGCTCGGACAAGGAGAGCGTGAGCAAGCTCTCCAACTCGGTGCTGAAAGATTTCGCGCTCACCAACAAGCTGCTCAAATTGGTGAACTCGGTAATGTACAGCCAATTCGACAGC
>MEQN01000081.1:0-4120 GCA_001770235.1 Betaproteobacteria bacterium RBG_16_58_11 | reverse complement strand
GCTGAGCTTGATGCTGTTCGACAACTTGCAAAACAAAGGTCATGCGCAGCAGCTCAAAGAGGAATTCGTGCGCTCGCTGTTCTCCGGCATGCTGGCGCGCGGCCTGGCCGGACGGGCATCAGTGAAGGATGCGGAAGAAGCCTTTATTTGCTCCATGTTCCACAACCTGGGACGCACGCTGTCCATGTTTTACTTTCCCGAGGAAACCACGGAAATCCAGAAGCTGATCCAGGCCAAGAATGTCAGCGAGGATAAAGCCGCCGCCCAGGTGCTGGGCCTCACCTTCGAAGATCTGGGCGTGGGCATCGCCAAAACCTGGGGGTTTCCTGATTCCATGCTGCTCAGCATGCGCAGCTTGCCGGACGAAAGAGTTAAAAAAGGCATCAGCAACGGCGACCGGCTGCGCATTCTGTCCGGCTTTTCCAATGAGCTATCCGAAGTCATTACCAACACCCCGGAGAAGGAACGCAGCGCGGCGGTCGCGCGCCTGTCGGCGAAATTCGGCGATTGCCTGGCGGTGAACGAAAAACAAATCGGCGCGCTGGTGGAAAAATCACTGCAAGACATCTCGCAATTCTCCGCGGCGGTGAATGTCAATTTGAAGCAGAGCAAATTCGCCAAGCAAGCCGCGCAATGGGCGGGCAAGCCGGAAGCGCCGGCGCCGGCCGCGCAGACGATAAAAGGCATGGACGCCGACACCCAAAATGCGCTCGCCGCCACCATGCTGCACGAACCCAAGCCGCAGCTCGATCTGGAAGTGGGCGAAGACGGCGCAGCGCCCCTGCGCAGCACCGAGGAAATTCAATCGATCCTGAGTTCCGGCTTGCAAGACATCAGCAATTCGCTGATCGATGATTCGATCAAGGTAAACGATATTCTGCGCATGATTCTGGAGACGATGTACACCGGCATGAGTTTCAACCATGTGTTGTTTTGCATCAAGGACGGGCGGCAGAACGCGATGATGGGCAAATTCGGCTTCGGCGAAAACGTGCAGGCTTTGATCAAGGGATTCCAGTTTCCCATGGCCGATCAGCCGGACGTGTTTCATCTCGCGATAAAAAACAACGCCGATATTCTGATCACCGATATCGATGACCCCAAAATCGCCAGCCGCATTCCGGCCTGGTATCGCCAAACCGTTAGCGCGCGTACCTTTCTGATTTTTCCCATCGTCATCAAGGGAAAACCGATCGGCATGATCTACGCCGACCGGCCCAAGCCGGGTGATATCACCGTGCCCGAGAAAGAACTATCATTGTTGAAGTCGCTGCGCAATCAAGCCGTGCTGGCGATCAGACAAACGCTGTGAAAACATTTTTTGCGGCTTGAGGAGAGAAGAAAATGCCCCCTATGATGAAGTGCTTTCTGCTGGTTTCTCTCTTGGCATTCAGCGCCGGCGCGAACGCCAAGCCGATCGTGCCCGTGCCGGAGCAGATTCCCGGCGCGCAAAGAGTGGATGCGGAAGCCGTGATCGAAGTGGCGAACAAATTTAAAAATCTCGTCATCATCGACTCGCGCATTCCCGGCGATCGCAAGATCGGATACATCGAGCATTCGATCAGCCTGCCCGACGCCAAGACCAACTGCAAGAGCCTGGCGAAGATCATTCCCGGCAAAAGCGCGCCCGCGCTGTTTTACTGCAATGGCGTCAAGTGCGGGCGCAGCGTGGTGGCGACGAGGATTGCCTTGCAGTGCGGGTACACGAATGTTTATTGGTTCCGCGGCGGGTTTGAAGAATGGAAGTCAAAGGAGTATCCCTATCTGCATGAGTAAGGCGCGATGCGCTTGATGCCGGCGCGGGGCATGCCCTTGCGCACGAGTCTCTGGCTACCCATTTTGGCGATGGGTGCGGTGGCGATCGCCCTGGTGCTGGCCACTTCCCATATTTATCGCGATCTCACCCTCGAAAACCAGCGCCAAGCCATCCAGCAGGTGATTCAGATAAAGTCGGGCGAGTTGCTGTTAAAGCTCGCGGATGACTCGCGCAGCCTGGCCGCCGAAATTCAGCGCAACCCGGATTTCCGTGATGCGGTGGACCGCGCCGATCAGGCCGCCGTTGCCGTCCATCTCGACGAGCAGTTTCATCGTTACTTCAATACCGCCGGTGTGATCCGGCTGCGCAAGCTCTATGTGCTGGATCGCCAATACCGCATGCTGGCCGAATCGTCCCAAGCATTGGGGGGCGGTGGTTTGGGGGAGGTGTGCATGGCGATGCTGGATCAGGCCCGGCGTAGATCCGGCGCGCATCACCTGAAAACGATCTCCGGCTTATGCGCCGCCAACGGCACTGCGCTGTTTGCAACCCTGGCGCCGATTGGCAGCTTGCAGCTTCACGGCTTCATCATGGTGATGACCGAGCCGAGCCAGAATTTGGCCGCGGTCGGTCGCGAACTGGGCATGCCGGTGAAGATCGCGCCGCACACAGGGGCCGCTTTGTTTCAATCGCCCAACTGGCCCGCCGCGCGCAATCAAACGGAAGTCATCATCGCCGAATACCCGCTTAAAGCCGATACGGGGCAAGCTGTGTTGACGGTGGCGCTGGCCAACGACATCCATGTGCTGGAGCGGGAACTGAACCGGGCGCGCAATGGCGTGCTGACGGTAGCGGGCATCGCCACCGCCTTGGTGGCGCTGCTGACGCTGTTCGTCTTGCAGCGTTCCCTGCTGAATCCGCTGCACAGCTTGCTGCAAAAGATTCAGGTGTTGGAACGTGACCGCACGCGCTTGGGCGAGCAGGTCGCCGTCACCGGCAATCGTGAGATACGTTCCTTGGAGGAAGCCTTCAACCGCATGACCGTCGAACTCGGCGCCCTCTATGGAGAACTGGAGAGAATGGCGTTTCGCGATAGCCTGACCGGCTTGCCTAACCGCTCGCTTTTAAACGAGCACGTGGGTCAAATCATTAATCAATGCAATCGCGAGGGCGCGCGATTTGCTTTACTGATCATGGATCTCGACCGATTCAAGCAGATCAACGACTCGCTGGGTCATCCCGTCGGAGATTCCGTGCTGCAGCAGGTGGCTGCGCGCTTAGGTGAAGTGTTGCGGCAGGGCGATGTGTTCGCGCGTCTCGGCGGTGATGAGTTTGCCGCGGTGCTGCCGATAGCGGGTGGAATCGACGATACGCTTCCCTTGGTCAAGCGCTTGCTGAACGCGATGGCCACGCCATGTGTGGTGGAACAAAATGCCCTGCATGTCGGCATCAGCATCGGCATCGCGATCTATCCGGAAGACGGGATGCTACGCGAGGACTTGATGCGGCACGCCGACGTGGCCATGTACCACGCCAAGCAAAATCAACGCGGCTTTGCTTTCTACGACAATACGCTGGACAAGAACTCGCTGGCCTTGTTGACGCTCGAAGCCGAGCTGCTGAAAGCGTTGACGGAAGAGACGCTGCAAGTTTATTTCCAACCCAAGATAGCGGTGGCGAGCGGTGAAATATGCGGCGCCGAGGCGCTGCTGCGCTGGCGCCATCCGCAGCGCGGCTGGATTCCCCCCGACGAGTTTATTCCCATCGCGGAAGAAACCGGCCTGATCGAGCCGCTCACCTACTGGGTGCTTGACCGCAGCCTGGCGCTTTGCTGCAATTGGCTGCGCGAGGGCAGGCTGATCAACCTGGCGGTCAACCTGTCCGCGCGCTGCCTGCAAGACGAGGCGCTGCCGCTTGAAGTGCGCAAACTGTTGGATAAGCACGCCGTGCCGCCTGAGCAGCTTACGCTGGAGATCACCGAAAACGTCATCATGAACGACGCGAAGCGGGCGCACGGTGTTCTGGTGCAACTCGATGCGATGGGAATCTCGATATCGGTGGATGATTTCGGCACCGGGCATTCATCGCTGGCCTATTTAAAGCGCCTGCCCGTGGACGAACTCAAGATCGACAAATCATTCGTGCTCGAGGTCATGAACAACCCCAACGACGCCACCATCGTGCGCGCCACGGTGGAGCTGGGCCACAACCTCGGGCTGCGGGTCGTGGCCGAAGGCGTGGAAACCGAAGCGATATTCAACTACCTGAAGAGCCTGAATTGCGACGTCAGCCAAGGCTATTTTCATGGCCGCCCGATGACGCCGGAGCAGTTTTCAGAAATTCTAACGCCTGTGTAGACCTGGC
>MEQN01000080.1:11732-16368 GCA_001770235.1 Betaproteobacteria bacterium RBG_16_58_11 | reverse complement strand
TTGAAGCATCGCCAGTGCCGGAAACGGCTAGACGAGATGCAAGCGCGCTGGGAAGCTGCATGCAGCGGAAATTCGTGCCAGCTCCAATCTGGACAGAAGCTATGTTGGCAGCTCTACAAACAGGAGTTAAGGGAGGCAAATGGCATAGTCTGATCGACAAAGTGTCGCGCCCCGAAACGTTGGGGCTGGGATGGGCACAGGTCGAACGGAACGCTGGGGCGGCTGGTGTAGACCGTATGAGCGTGGAGAGATTCGCGCAAGGACGGGACTACTATCTGGCCGAACTGGCGCAAGCACTGCGGGACGGGAGTTATCGCCCGCAGCCGGTAAGACGTGTGTACATACCCAAAGGCCGTGGGCAGCGTCCGCTCGGTATACCTGCCGTCAAAGACCGCGTGGTTCAGGCCGCGCTGAAACTGGTGATCGAGCCGATCTTTGAGCACGAATTCGAGCCAAGAAGCTACGGCTTCCGGCAAGGATTGGGCTGCAAAGATGCATTACGCGAAGTGGATCAATATTTGAAAGCAGGCCACTGCTGGGTGGTGGACGCAGATCTGCAAAGCTACTTTGACACGATTCCACACGCATCTCTTCTCGCGAAAGTGGGAAATCGGATTGCCGATGGCGGAGTGTTGGGGCTCGTTCAGCGGTTTCTCAAGCAAGACATCATGGAGGACATGAAGCGATGGACGCCGATGTCTGGCAGTCCGCAAGGGGCGGTAATCAGCCCCCTGCTCGCCAACATTTACCTGCACGAGCTTGACGTAGAAATGCGTGAAGCCGGACTGGTGATGGTGCGATACGCCGATGACGCCGTGGTGTTATGTCGCAGCCGGGAAGAAGCGGAATCTGCGCTGGCTCGTATGCGTGCTTGGGTGAGTGCGAACGGATTGACGCTCCATCCAGACAAAACCCATATTGGGGACTGCCGGGTAGAGGGTCAAGGGTTTGAATTTCTGGGTTACCGGTTTGAAGCAGGGCAGCGTTGGGTGCGCAAGAAAAGTCTGATGTCCTTGCGGGATAAAATCCGCATCAAGACGAAACGTAACGTGGGGAATTCCATTGATTCCGTGATTGCGTCTCTCAACCCAACCCTGAAAGGCTGGTACGGCTACTTCAAACATGCCCAGCAACGCACTTTCTCGTTGATCGACGGATTTGTTCGCCGTCGATTGCGAGCGCTGCTGCGCCGACAGCAGCACCGACCGGGGCAAGGACGATGCTTACGCGATCACAAGCAATGGCCGAATGCTTTCTTCGCTGATCTTGGGCTATTCACGATGTACGAGGCCCATCAATTGGCGCGCCAATCCCGATGAGGAAACAACTGACTGGAGAGCCGTGTGCGGGAAAACCGCACGCACGGTTCGGAGGGAGGGGACGGTGATCGCCGTTTCCTACCCCTATTCCAAAAGGTTTGACCTATACGGCGTTTTACCGCAAAGGACGCGAAGGCGCGCAAAGGTTCTTTGTCAATGCCCCCTTGAGGAATAAAAACAAGGTAGCGAATTTTCTGTAGAACTCCTTCGCGTACCTTTGCGTCCTTTGCGGTTAAGTTGTTGCAGGAAAATGTTCACAATGGCTCAAAAAAATAACCCCGCATTCACGATAGACGCTCCTCACGCCTGCCCCTACAATGCGTGTTTTGCGGTGACGCGGCGCATCCCTTCCCATGACGGTAATTCAAGAAAATAAGCCTCCAGAAAGCGTGCAGGAATCGCTGCATGTGGTGCAGGAGTTGTTGCGCAAGCATGAGCTGGTGGAGTCGCTCGTGCATAAGCAGCACGGCCCGAAGCACGATCTGGTCGAATCGCTGGTGCACAAGCAAAACCTGGCCGAGCTGCGGGCAAAACTGGATGAACTGCATCCGGCCGACGTCGCTTATATCCTCGAATCGTTGCCGCTAGACCAACGCCTGTTGGTGTGGGATTTGGTCAAGGCCGAGCGCGACGGCGAGATCTTGCTCGAAGTTTCCGACGCGGTACGCGAGACGCTGATCAAGTCCATGGATTCGGACGAGCTGTTGGCCGCGGCCGAGACGCTCGATACCGACGAGATCGCGGACTTAGCACCCGATCTGCCGCAGGATGTGATCGAGGAGTTGCTGCAATCCCTCGACGCCCGCAACCGCGCACGCCTGCAATCGGCCATGTCCTACGAGGAGGATTCGGTTGGCGGGTTGATGGATTACGACATGGTCACGCTGCGCGACGACATTACGCTCGAAGTCGCATTGCGCTACCTGCGTCGGCTGGGCGAGTTGCCGGACCAGACCGACAAGCTGTTTGTGGTGGATCACAACGATGCGCTCAAAGGGGTGCTGCCCTTGAAACGGCTGCTGATCCACGACCCGGGTGCCCTGGTGAGCGCGGTGATGGTGGATGATGTGGTGCTGTTCCATCCTGAAGATGAGGCCCACGACGCGGCGCAGGCGTTCGAGCGCTACGACTTGGTGACAGCGCCGGTGGTCGATGCGAATAACCATCTCATTGGCCGCCTGACCGTGGACGTGGTGGTGGACTACATTCGCGATGCATCGGAATCAGAGAAACTGGGCCTGGCCGGCTTGCGCGAAGAGGAGGATTTATTCGCCTCGGTGTGGAAATCGGTGCAAAACCGCTGGGCTTGGCTGGCGATTAACTTGGTCACCGCTTTCATCGCTTCGCGCGTGATCGGGGCGTTTGAAGGTTCGATCGAGAAGCTGGTGGCCTTGGCGGCCTTGATGCCGATCGTCGCCGGTATCGGCGGCAACTCCGGCAATCAAACCATCACCATGATTGTGCGCGCGTTGGCCTTGGGTCAACTGCAGCCCATTAGCGCGCGTAAACTAATTTTAAAGGAGTTGGGTGTGGCCGGATTAAACGGCCTGATCTGGGGTTCGGTCATGGGCGTTATCGCTTATCTGTTATATAAGAACATTGCTCTGGGCGCGGTCATCATGAGTGCGATGACTTTGAACTTGCTACTCGCCGCCGTGATGGGCGTTTTGATTCCACTCTTCATGGTGAAAACCGGGCGCGATCCGGCGGTGGGGTCGAGTGTGTTAATTACCGCCATCACCGACAGCGGCGGGTTTTTTATTTTCTTAGGGCTAGCGACATTAATACTTCTTTAACCACTCGACTAACCGCTACAATGCATCCATGCAATACGATCTAATCGTAATTGGTTCCGGGCCAGGGGGGTACCGGGCCGCAGTGCTCGCCGCGCAACGCGGATTAAAAGTGGGCATTGTGGAGAAAGCCGAATGGGGCGGCTGCGGGCTTAACCGTGGCTGCGTGCCGAAGAACGACTGGCACCACTCGGCCAAGCTGATCGCATCCAGCAAAACTTTCGCCAAGCGCGGCGTGCAAGGCCAACTCAACGGCGACTTGGGCACGGCGTGGGAACATCAAAAGAAAGTCGTTAAAACCGTTCGCGACAGTTACATCATCAACATGAAGCGCCTCGGCATCAGTGGTTTCGCCGCTAGTGCCTCGTTCGTGGATGCGAACACCATCGCACTCGATGGCCACGACCACATTACCTCGCACCATTTCATTATCGCCACCGGCAGCTATCCTTATGTTCCCAAGCCGTTCTACCAGACCGACGGCAAAGTGCTCACCAGCGATGATCTATTTAATCAGCCGCCACCGGCGGGCAAGCGCGTAGCGATCGTTGGCTCCGGTACCGTCGGCGCCGAGTTCGCTTTCATTCTCACCATGCTTGGTAAAGAAGTAGTGTGGGTCAGCCAAACCTCGCCGCTTTCCAGCTCCTGCTTCAGCCCGCCCACGCTCAAATTGCTCATGGATAAATTCAAGCAATTCGGCATCGAACCCAAAACCGGCAATCGTCCCGAAGCAGTGGAAATGTTGCCGGAAGGTGTAAAGCTCATCCTGCAAGGCGGCGCAGAAGAAGTCATCGTCGATTGGGTGTTGCTCGGCACTGGTCGCCGCCCACACACCACCGGTCTCAATCTGGATGCCGCCGGTGTCAACACCGACAGCAAGGGCTTCATCAAAATTAATGAGTACTTACAAACCGCGCAGCCGAATATCTACGCGATCGGCGACGTCACCAACCCGCGTATGACCGCCAACCACGCCCTGGCCGATGCAGCAGTCGCGGTGGCGAATATCCTGCAAGCGGAATCGCGCAAACACGATCGCAAAGCCGTGCCCGATATGGTGTACTCCGCCCTTGAGCTTGGCCGCATCGGGCTCAACGGCGCGGCTGAAAAAAATGACCCCGCCATCGGCATCGCCACGTTTGATACCAACCCGCGCGCCCTGGGCCAAGACGATGCGGACGGTTTCGTGCGTTTCGTCGCCGACGCGCAAAGCGGCGTGCTGCTCAGCGGCGAAGTGGCCGGCACCGATGCCGGTGAACTCATCCACCTCATCGCCCAACACTATGGGCAACCGGATGCGCTGCAACATTTGGCGCAAGCCTATTTCAATCATCCGGCGCGGGCGGAAGAGTTCTTCAATGCCGCCGAGGCGATTGCGTCCAAGTTGAATTTGGAGCTGCCGCAGCAAGTGATTAGCGGTAGTTAGTGGTAAATTCTCGTCGCTTGAGATAAGCGCATCAGAACAATGCTGGATGTAAGAACAGCCAGCGCTGCCTTGAGAAATTTCATTGCTCAGGGAATAAA
>MEQN01000080.1:11398-11558 GCA_001770235.1 Betaproteobacteria bacterium RBG_16_58_11 | reverse complement strand
CGGATCGCGCGAGTTCCGCAGCCGCCCGGATCGGCGAGCAACGCAGGGGAGTCGCCCAACAGGGCGACCGGCGAACGGGGTGCCCTTCTTTTTGGTTAGCTTTTTCTTGGGCAAGCAAGAAAAAGTAACTGCCCCGCCGGGGCATTACCGGCCCTAGATA
>MEQN01000080.1:8533-11351 GCA_001770235.1 Betaproteobacteria bacterium RBG_16_58_11 | reverse complement strand
CACCAAATCGAAACCCACATCCCCCGCCTACGCCGCTATGCCCGCGCGCTGACGGGCGACACGACCCGTGCCGATGATTTGGTGCAGGACACGCTGGAGCGCGCCTGGTCGAAATTTACCCTCTGGCGGCGCGGTTCGGATCTGCGCGCGTGGTTGTTTTCCATCATGCACAATGTGCATATCAACCAGATTGATTACCGTGCCCGGCGTCCGGAAGAGCAGATGCCGGAAGACCCGATCGAGATCGCGGTGACGGGCAATCAAGAGCGGTCTTTGGAAGTACGCGACCTGGCCAGTGCGCTAACCCAGTTGCCGAGGGAGTACCGCGAGGTGCTGCTGCTGATCGGTTTGGAAGAGTTGAAATACGAAGAAGTGGCCAAGGTGCTCAATATCCCCTTGGGCACCGTGATGTCGCGCTTGGCGCGTGGGCGCGAACGGCTGCGGCTGGTCTTAGCCGGTACGCCGCAAACCACGCTGCGGAGAGTGAAATGAATATGAGCGAACAAGATTTACATGCCTATGTAGATGGGCAACTCGATCCGGTGCGCAATGCCGAGATCGAGGCCCACCTCGGCGCCAACCCGCAAGCGTTGGCGCGCGTCGATGCCTACCGCAAGCAGAACCAGACGCTGCACGCCCTATTCGATCCGACGCTGGAAGAGCCGCTCCCGGCCGCATTGCAACGCAGGCAGTCACGCTCCAACCCACAATGGCAGCGTGTTGCGGCCATGGTCGGCACGCTGGCGCTGGGTTTGGTCTTGGGCTATGGGTTGCGCGGTGTAACTGCGCCCGTAGTGGGGCCGATGGCGCTGTCGAAGCAGGCCGCATTCGCGCATGTCGCTTTTGTGCCTGAAGTGTTGCACCCGGTCGAAGTGAGCGCGCAGCAAGAGGCGCACTTGGTCAATTGGCTGTCGAAGCGTCTGGGCGGCGATGTGCGGGCGCCGCATTTATCCAGCGCCGGATTCGAGTTGATGGGGGGGCGCTTGCTCCCCTCTGATGCCGGGCCGGCGGCGCAGTTCATGTACCAGGACAATCGCGGCCAACGCTTGACGCTGTATGTGAAACGCGAGCCTGCGCGTGATGCCGAAACGGCATTCCGCTTTGCCAAAGAAAAAGGCGTCAGCGTGTTTTACTGGATCGACCGCGATTTCGGCTATGCGCTCTCGGGCGATTTACCCAAGGGAGATTTGCTCAAAGTGGCGGAGACGGTTTACCGGCAGTTGAACCCTTAGTCCTAGAAAAGCTATTCAAGCACTTGTAGGGGTCGGGCATGCCCGACCCGCTTTCGATACCGGGCGAGGCATGCCTCGCCCCTACCCATCTCATTTCCAAAGCCTGTAAGCTTCCCCCCGCATCCCCGACCAATCGGCAAAGGAGCAACACCATGCTGATCCGCCGTCCTGCCGACATCAAACCCTCGGAAATCACCGACCCAGCGATTTATCACCAGCGGCGCGAATTCATTAAAGGCGCGGCTGCGATGAGTGCGCTTGCCGCGCTCCCGCTGCGGGCGGATGCCGCCGCCAAGCTGCCAGGCGTCAAAAAATCCACCTACACCGTGGACGAAGCGCTCACGCCCTACAACGACATCACCACGTACAACAACTTTTACGAATTCGGTACCGACAAGGCAAGCCCGGCTATCCAGGCGCGCAATTTCGTGCCCCGGCCCTGGACGGTGACTGTGGAAGGATTGGTAAAGCGCCCAAGCACCTTCGATATGGATGACCTGCTCAAGCTGCCGCTGGAAGAGCGCGTATATCGCCTGCGCTGCGTCGAAGGCTGGTCGATGGTGATTCCTTGGATTGGATTTTCCCTGAATGAAATTTTGAAGCGCGTCGAGCCCACCGGCAGCGCCAAGTTTGTAGAGTTCACCACGCTCAACGACCCCAAGCGCATGCCGGGGCAACGCTCCCCGGTGTTGGATTGGCCGTATGTGGAAGGCTTGCGCTTGGACGAGGCGCAGCATCCCTTGACCCTGATGGCGGTGGGTCTGTACGGGGAAGTGCTGCCGAACCAAAATGGTGCACCGCTGCGCTTGGCCGTGCCGTGGAAATACGGATTCAAAAGCGCGAAATCCATCGTGCGCATTCGTCTGGTGGAAAAAGCGCCGATCTCGTCCTGGATGCGCGCGACGCCGAGCGAATACGGGTTCTTCTCCAACGTGAATCCGGATGTCGATCACCCGCGCTGGAGCCAAGCCAAAGAGCGGCGCATCGGCGAATTCCTGAAGCGCAAAACTCTGCCGTTTAACGGCTACGGCGAGCAAGTGGCGGGGATGTATGCGGGGATGGATTTGCGGAAATTCTTTTAGCCACGGGGGTGCACGTGGCTAAAGTCGCTTTATTCTTCGTTTGCCTGATCCCGCTTGGCCGCCTCGTTTGGCTCGCCTTCAGCGGTGGGTTGGGCGCGAATCCGATCGAATTTATCACCCGCTCCACCGGCACCTGGACCTTGGTCTTGTTGCTGGTCACGCTGTCGATCACCCCGCTACGACGGCTCACGGGATACAAGGCCTTGATCCGAGTACGGCGCATGCTCGGCCTATTCGCCTTCTTTTATGCCTGCCTGCACTTTACGACTTACTTTTGGCTGGATCAGTTTTTCGACTGGGCGGCGATCTTGAAAGACATCAAGAAGCGCCCCTTCATCACGGTGGGATTCGCTAGTTTTGTGCTGTTATTGCCACTAGCAGCAAGCTCGACCAACGCCATGATGCGACGGCTGGGGCGGCGCTGGCAGCAATTGCATCGGCTGGCGTACCTGATCGGTATCGGCGGCGTGGTGCACTACTGGTGGCTGGTCAAGAAAGATATCA
>MEQN01000080.1:0-8466 GCA_001770235.1 Betaproteobacteria bacterium RBG_16_58_11 | reverse complement strand
CACCGCCCTCCACGCCCATCACACCGATCAATTTAGCCCCGCACAAATGAAAAAAGCGGATGGGTTCCCCCATCCGCCCGAAGGCTTGAACCCGCTTAGTATTACTTAAGCAGAGATGCCACGGTTGCCATCGGCTTCGGAATAACCGGAGCGATAGGAGCCGGAGCGGGTGCCGCCATTTTTGGCGCAGCTTTTTTAGCAGCAGGCTTCTTAGCGGCGGCCTTCTTAGCGGGCTTTTTTGCTGCGGGCTTTTTCGCAACAGCCTTTTTAGCAGCAGGCTTCTTGGCAGCCGCTTTTTTAGCAGCAGGCTTCTTGGCAGCCGCTTTTTTGGCTACCGGCTTCTTTTTAGCAGCCGGTTTCTTAGCTGCTGCCTTTTTCGCAGCCGGCTTTTTCTTGGCTGCTGGTTTTGCTGTTGCCATGGTCAAACTCCTTTTCAGTTAGTGACGAGAAGCAATTAATGCGCACAACCACAAGGTCTGCACTCCCGCAGTGGCACCCTAAACTGCCTTGACCCGCAATTGACTCACGCGCAACTCTTACTTTTCGTGACTCAATTGAGAGCAATGCCACTTGGTGACGCGAAATGTATTGCACACCGTAATCGCGCACAAGCGCTTTTGTGCGATACCCCGCACTTTTTTGTTATCGGATAAGGGCTTAAAAACTTTAGTATTGATACGAAACCAATTATTGGGAGGGGGCATCGTCTCGAATTGCCCATCCAGCGCGGGATTCGAGAGACGGTTTTGAGTCGATACTGGTTGCCGATGAAAAAATAAATTTGTCGCGGGAATGCAACATTTTTTTCACGCAGCGGGGGGTAAAACACCTTCCAAAGCGTAGAGCTGGTCGATTTCTTCGCGCCGGCGCACCAAAAAGAGCTGCTCGCCGTCCACCATCACCTCCGCCGCGCGCGGCCGGGCGTTGTAGTTGGAGCTCATGCTCATGCCGTAGGCGCCGGCCGACATCACCGCCAGCAAGTCGCCGGCTTCCAGCACCAGATAGCGGTTTTTCCCGAGAAAATCGCCACTTTCGCACACCGGGCCGACTACCTCGTACGCGCGCTGGGCGCCGGAATGCGGCGCCACCGGCAGGATGTCGTGATAGGCATCGTACAGCGCCGGGCGCATCAGGTCGTTCATCGCGGCATCGACGATGGCGAAGCGCTTGCCGTCAGCCGGCTTGAGATATTCGACCTTGGTCAACAACAAGGCGGCATTGCCGACCAGCGCGCGACCGGGTTCGAGCAGCAGTTTCAAACTGCGTCCGGCCAAGCGCGACTGGATTGCTTGGGCGTAATGATCGAGATCGATGGGCGTCTCGTCCCGGTAACGGATGCCCACACCGCCGCCCAGATCCAGGTGCGCGAGCGCGATACCCGCCTCAGTCAGGCGATCCACCAAGGCCAGCACTTTGTCCAAGGCGTCGATGAAGGGTTCTACTTCGGTAATCTGGGAGCCGATATGGCAGTCGATGCCGGTAACGAAGATATGGGGCATCGCAGCCGCGCGGCGGTAAAGATCAAATGCCGCACCGTACTCAACCCCAAACTTGCTCTCTTTGAGTCCGGTGGAAATATACGGATGCGTCTTCGGATCGACATTGGGGTTGACCCGTAGCGAGACCGGCGCGCGCCGGCCAACCTCTCCCGCGACTTGGTTGAGCCGTTCCAATTCCGCTTCCGATTCGACGTTGAAGCACAGAATGCCCGCTTCCAGCGCCTGTTTCATTTCGTCCGCAGTCTTGCCCACGCCGGAGAACACCACTTTATTCGCCTGGCCGCCCGCCGCCAGCACGCGCCGCAATTCGCCGCCGGAGACGATATCGAACCCTGACCCTAAACGGGCAAACAGGTTGAGGATGGCGAGATTGGAATTCGCCTTGGCCGCATAGCACAACAAATGCGGCTGGCTGGCGAAGGCCGAATCGAAGCGCTGGAATGCCTCGGTCAGCGCGCGGCGCGAATAAACATAGGCCGGGGTGCCGATCGCTTGGGCGATATCGGATAAGGGGACATCCTCCGCGTGGAGGCGTCCCGCGCGGTACTCGAACGGATTCACTTCTTTATATCCTGAGCGGAGTCAGATGGGCTGGCAGGGGTGGTTTGACTGCTCGGCGCGGATTGCGCAGCGGGCGCGGGAAGCACCAGCGGGCCTTTTAAACCGCAAGCTTGCAGCCCGAGGCCAAGGGCCAATATGATGAGAAGAGTGCGCATCGGGTTCACGACAATCAAAATGAACCCGCATCTTAATTCCATTTCAAATTTTTTGGGAAAATTCATGACCGAAACCGAGTTCAACCAGCTTGTCGACGCCACCTTCCTCAAAATCGAGGCCGCGCTCGATGCGAGCGATGCCGGCCTCGACTACGAAACCGCGGGCGGCATCCTCAGCCTCGAATTCGAGGATGGCGGCAAAATCATCATCAACCGCCAAGGCCCCACGCAAGAAATCTGGGTCGCGGCCAAATCGGGCGGCTACCATTACCGCTGGGACGGCGCCGCCTGGCGCAACACGCGCGATGGTTCGGAGTTGTTCCAATCGCTCTCCGCCTACGCCAGCCAGCAGGCGGGGGAAGTGATCAGTATCAAGTAGTGGCGAAAGGCGTTTTTGCCGCGGATTAACGCGAATTAACGCGAACAAAACCCAAAGCTGGCGCGACGAATTCGATTTTAATTCGCGCTAATTGGCGTTAATTCGCGGCTAACAGTCTTTGCTTGTCCTCACCCCGAATCCTGACGCCTGACGTCTAATATGGTATCGTCACGAAACCTATTTTCAGGCAAGGTTTCAGGAGTAGGCCATGCGCAAGAACGCTTTCACCCTGCTGGAATTGACCGAACGTTTAGGCAACGTGATCCGCGCCGAAATGCGCCGCGTGGGCAGCACGTACCGGCTGCACCCGGTACATTTACAAGCTTTGAGCTATCTGAAACAAGCCAACCGTTACAGCAATACCCCCCAAGCGCTGACCGAATATCTGGGCCTGACCAAGGGCACGGTCTCGCAAAGCCTGCTCTTGCTGTATCGGAAAGGCTTGGTCGCGCGCTATGTGGATGAGGCGGATAAGCGGGTGGTGCGGCTCAAGCTTTCCGCCGCCGGCAAGCGCCTGATGAAAGACGCCCAACTTGCCCCCGTGTGGCAAACCGCCGCTGCGAACGTGAGCCCGGCGCGGGTCAAAACCACGGTGCTGGTGCTGCTGGAAACGCTGCGCAACTTGCAAGCCATGCAAAATGAACGGCCTTTTGGCGTGTGCAACACCTGCGTCCATCTGCAGCGCGAAAGTGCCCGGATTTACAATTGCGGCCTGTCGGGTGATCGGTTAGCGGTGCCGGAAACGCGGCAGATTTGCCGGCTGCACACGCCGCAATAGGGTTACAACAGATTAAAAAACCGCAAAAAAGGACTGGCCAAGCTCGGTGTCCGGATCATCTTGCGGTAATCCCCGGCCTTGAATAGCAATTGCCCGTTTTGCACCGCCACCCCCAGGCCTGAGAGCGTGAGCGGCTTGGAGTGCCACATCAGCCATTGCTCGGGCAGGGCGCGCAGATCCCAATCGATGGCCGGCAGTTGCGCGACCTTATTCACTAGTCCGGCGCGTTCCACTTTTCCATTGACGACTTCCAGCATCACGCTGGGCTCTGCTTGCCCAGGGTAGCCAAAAGCGATCACGGCGGAGAAGCTGGTCTCAGCCAAGGGCTTGACCATCTCGCTATCGGCGTTCCACTTTTGTGCGAAGCCTTCAACCCATGATTGTGTAAAAAATTCCATGTTTTCCCTTTACTGAAACGCTTCCCGAGCACGTTGAATGGCGGCGCGCACCGCTTGCGGCGCGGTGCCGCCGATATGGCTGCGGCTCGCCAGCGAGCCTTCCAGGGTCAGGACTTCAAATACATCCGGGCCGACCAAATCCGAGAATTGCTTGAGCGTTTCCAAGGGCAGATCCGCCAAATCGCAGTGCTGCTCCTCTGCATGGCGCACGGCGCGCGCCACCACTTCGTGCGCATCGCGGAACGGCAGGCCTTTTTTCACCAAATAATCGGCCAAGTCGGTCGCGGTGGCGAAGCCCTCGCGTGCCGCGGCGCGCATCGCTTCCGCGTTCACCGTGAGGCCGCCCATCATGTCGGCATACAGGGTCAGGCTATCCAGCACCGTATCTACGGTATCGAACAGCGGCTCTTTGTCCTCTTGGTTATCTTTATTGTAGGCCAGCGGCTGGCCTTTCATCAGGGTAAACAAGCCCATCAAATGTCCGATCACGCGCCCGGTTTTGCCGCGCACCAATTCCGGCACATCCGGATTGCGCTTCTGCGGCATGATGGAGGAGCCGGTGCAAAAGCGGTCGGCGAGCCGGATGAAACCATAGCGCGGGCTCATCCACAGAATCAGCTCTTCGGAAAAGCGCGAGAGGTGAATCATGATCATGGCGCAGGCGTTGGCCGTTTCAATCGCAAAATCGCGGTCGGAAACGGCGTCGAGCGAGTTTTCACATATGCCGTCGAAGCCGAGCAAGGCCGCCACCCGCTCGCGTTGAATGGGGTAGCCGGTGCCGGCCAGCGCCGCGCTGCCCAAGGGGAGTTGGTTCACGCGTTTGCGCGCATCACTCAACCGGCCTGCGTCGCGCTTCAACATCTCGAAATAGGCCATGAGGTGATGGCCGAAGGTGACCGGCTGCGCCACTTGCAGATGGGTAAAGCCGGGCATCACGGTCGCGGCGTGCGTTTCGGCCAGGTCGAGCAGCGCGAGCTGAAAGGCGCGGATGCGATCCTGCAAGCGGTCGATGGCGTCGCGTAAGTAAAGCCGGATGTCGGTCGCCACCTGGTCGTTGCGGCTGCGGGCAGTATGCAGGCGCTTACCCGCATCGCCCGCCAGCTCGGTCAGCCGGCGCTCGATATTCATGTGCACATCTTCTTGATCGACCGACCAATGGAATTTGCCGGACTCGATCTCGCCCCGGATGCGCTCCATGCCCAGCCGGATATTCCCGAGATCAGTCTCTGATAGTAGGCCTACTTCGGCCAGCATTTGCGCGTGCGCGAGGGAGCCCTGGATGTCGAACAGCGCCAGCCGCTTATCAAAGGCGACCGACGCGGTAAAGCGTTTCACCAATTCGTCCACCGGCTCGCTAAAGCGCCCGGACCAAGCGCCGCCGCTTTGTTTTTCTTTCGCGGGTTTTTCTTGCATCGGGAATAGGCCTTAACCACAATAGACAGATGCCAAGTATAAATCAAAATAATGCCTACCCCGTCACGCTGCCGGACTTCTGCAATCTGGGCGTGATGCTGCGCGTGCTGGTGATCGTCAATCTCATGGGCCTGGCCGCGGCGCTGGTGCGGGTGCAGGGCTATGCCGCGGTATGGGGCGAGTTGCAACAGGTCTCGCTCATGATGCAACCCGCGCTGCTCTTATGTCTGGCGCTGCTGTGCGGGCTCAAAAAACCACTGCTGCGACTGCCCTATCACTACGGCGTGGCGGCGGTGCTGGCCATTGCGCTGGCCTGTGTCACGGCGGTGCATGTGCTGCTGCTGAAGCGGATTTTTATGTTTGAGGGCGCGGGCCGGCTCGACCGCGCCTGGCTGCTGACCGTGTTAACAACCGCCACGCTGCTGGTGTATTTCAATATGCGCAGCCGCATCCTCTCCCCGGCCATCGGCGAGGCGCGGCTGCAAGCGCTGCAAGCGCGCATCCGCCCGCATTTCCTGTTCAATAGCATCAACGCCGTGATGAGCCTGGTGCGTAGCGAGCCGCAGCGCGCCGAACGGGCCTTGCAGGATTTGGCCGATTTGTTCCGGGTATTGATGAAGGAAAACCGCGAACTGGTGCGGCTGGAAGATGAAGTCAATCTGTGCTGGCAGTATCTGGAACTGGAAAATCTGCGCTTGGGCGATCGCCTGCAAATCGCCTGGCACATCGACAAAATGCCAAAAGACGCCATGGTGCCGCCCCTGATCCTGCAACCCTTGCTGGAAAACGCGGTGTACCACGGCATCGAGCCGGCGGCCGAGCCGGGCGAGATTTCGGTCAACATCTTTCACAGCCGCGACCAGGTCAATCTGGTGATCAAAAACCCCTACCTGAAAGAAGGCTCGCACCATGCCGGCAACAAAATGGCGATGCAAAATATCCGCGAGCGGCTGCAACTGCACTTCGATGCCGAGGCGCGGCTGAAATGTGAAGTGCAAGGCAGCCACTACCAGGTACACATTACTTTTCCCTACGTGAAAGCGGAGGCGCCATGAGCGAGACCCCTTTGCGCATTTTGATCGTGGACGACGAAGCGCCGGCCCGCCGCCGCCTGCGCGATGTGCTGTCCGACAGCAGCGCCGCCTTGCCGTTGACCGTGGTGGGCGAGGCGAGCAACGGTAAAGAAGCCATCGCCCAACTCGAAGCCAGCAAGCCGCACGTGTTGCTGCTCGACATTCGCATGCCGGTCATGGACGGCATCGAAACCGCCGAGCATTTGCTCAAGCTGGAACCCGCCCCGGCGGTGATTTTCACCACCGCCTATGACGATTACGCCATCCAAGCGTTCGAAGTGAACGCCATCGACTACCTGCTCAAGCCGATCCGCCCCGAACGCCTGATCGCCGCGCTGCAAAAGGCCCGCGCCCTCACCGCCACCCGCATGGAAGCGCTGAAAAGCGCGGCAGGCAAGGCGCGCACGCATATTTCCATCGGCGACCGGGGCCGTATCCTGCTGGTGCCGCTGGCCGATGTCGTGTTCCTGAAAGCCGAGCTGAAATACGTCACCGTGCGCACGCTGGAGAAAGAGTACCTGCTGGAAGAATCACTGGTGAAATTGGAACAAGAATTTACCGAGCGTTTCGTGCGCATTCACCGCAACTGCCTGCTCGCACGGGATTACATCGAAGGCTTCGAGCGCGTGGATCACGATCCGGAAGAGGGCGAAGGCGCCGGCAGCGGCTGGGTGGCGCGGATCAGAGGGATGGCGGAACGGCTGCCGGTGAGCCGGCGCCAGCAGCACATTATTAAGGAATTTAAGCGGTGAGAAACATTTTAACCGCCAAGACGCCAAGAACGCCAAGAAACCCCTGTAATAGATGCTGCCGCTTCAATCTCTAAGTTTTTTGCTTGGCGCTCTTGGCGTCTTGGCGGTTCAATGGTCTTTTTTAGTTAATTCGCAGGAACCGCCCCCCGAATCTTTGCAATCGAAGTATCGATCGCTTGATCGAGATACCCGCCGTAGTAATCCACCGTCACCAAGCCCACAATCGGGTCCGCCACTTCGCGCCCCTGGGGATCAAAGAATTTTACCGTTGGACTCAGGCCGACCCGGTTTTTTGCGACAAAATCGGCTTGGGTGGTTGCTTTTCCATCGAAATCGATCAATTTGGCGTGGTTGCTGGAATCGACTTCGAGCAGGATCACTTTATTGTCGTATTCGGCATTCAGCGTGGTGGGGATCAAAATTTCTTCCCGCACCCGGGTGCAATAAGGGCAGCCACGCATGGAAAACAGGATCAAAATTGGTATCTGCTTTTCCCGCGCCAGCTTGGCCTCCTTGGATAAGTCGGTTGCCATGGGCAGCTTGCCGCGCTCCACCGCGTGCGCGGAGGCGAGCGCCCAGCATGCTAAAATAGCCGCAAATAAGCCAATTCCGAACTTTAGTCGATTCATTTTTCAACTCCGCCGCGCATGCGGCCATTCTTAATCTAAGACAGAAGACCGCCCGTGAGTTCCAGCCGACCCTCCCAACTCGTTATCGCCTCGCGTGAAAGCTTGCTTGCCCTGTGGCAGGCGCGGCACATCCAGTCCAAAACCCGCGCATTATACCCGGAGCTGGCGGTTTCCATCCTGGGCATGACCACCACCGGCGATCAAATCCTGGATACGCCGCTGGCCAAAATCGGCGGCAAGGGCCTGTTCGTGAAAGAGCTGGAAGTCGCCATGGCGGACGGGCGCGCCGACATCGCCGTGCACTCCATGAAAGACGTACCGATGAATCTGCCCGAAGGCTTTACCCTGGCCGCCATCGGCGAGCGAGAAGATCCGCGCGACGCGCTGGTTTCTAACGATTACAAACAACTTGCCGATCTGCCTGCGGGCGCAGTGGTGGGCACCTCCAGCCTACGCCGCCAAGCGCTGCTCAAGGCGCATTACCCGCATCTGGTCATCGCACCGCTGCGCGGCAACGTGCAAACCCGGCTGCGCAAATTGGATGAAGGCCAATACGCCGCCATCGTGCTCGCCGCGGCGGGATTAAAGCGCCTGGAATTGAGCGCGCGCATCGCCTCCACCCTGGCGCCATCTGATAGCCTACCGGCGGTGGGCCAAGGCGCCATCGGCATCGAGTGCTTGGCGAAACGCGCAGATTTGATCGAACTCATGGCCCCGCTCAATCATCCCGATACCGCCGCCTGCGTCACCGCCGAGCGCGCCATGAGCCGCCGTCTGGCCGGAAGCTGCCAAACGCCGCTGGGCGGCTACGCGCAAATACTCAATGGGC
>MEQN01000079.1:14023-15361 GCA_001770235.1 Betaproteobacteria bacterium RBG_16_58_11 | reverse complement strand
CAGATAGTGCGCCAGCACTTGCATCAAGCGCGGGCTGGGCTGGGGCGAGGTGAAGAGCGCGGTCTCGGTGCGGTTCGCCGCGTCGAGCAGCGCCTGCGGCATGGCTTCGTCGTTGGCGATAATCACCGCGGCCAATTCGGTCGAATACAGATGGGCGATCGCTTGATGCAGGCCTTCCTCGTCCAGGCTGCGCAGATAATCCATCTCGGCCGCGCCCAGCACTTGTACCCGATTGGGATGCACAAAATTGAGGTGGCCGATCAGCGCCAGCGTGGGTTTTTGTACCGTCTCGCTGGTGAGCAGCTTGCTGCCGCCGGTCGCGCCGGCAATCCACGCCAACTCCAGCTTTTGCCGGGTTTCATCGAATAAGCGCTGTACGGTGATTTGCGGCATATTTAGGTCAACAATTGATAGGCTTCATCTGCATTTGATGTATGCAGCAGACGCTCGCGCAGCGCGCGGTCGCCGAACAGTTGCGCGAGTTCGGAGAGGATTTGCAGATGCAGATCGGTGGCGTGTTCCGGCACCAGCAGCACGAATAATAAGCGCACCGGCTCATTATCCGGCGCGCCGAACGGCACCGCGTCGCGGGTGCGGATGAAGACGCCGGCGGCCTCTTTGAGTTGCTTGATGCGGCCATGGGGAATCGCCACGCCTTGGCCCAGGCCGGTGGAGCCAAGCTTCTCGCGGGTGATGAGGCTTTTTTCAATGAGCTTGGGATCGAGTTGGAGCGCCGGCGCGATACGCGTGGCGATTGCCTCGAACAGCGCATCCTTGCTGCCCGCATCCAGATCGAGCAGCACGTATTCCGGTTTCAATAGAGAGGTGATGAGGCTCATGAAAAAAGGCCGCGCAGTGGCAAAAAAGGCCGCCGCAGCGGCCTATTTTACTCACTCAACCGCTTGATGCTTCAATGCGTCGCGCCCATGCGCGCCGTTCTTTTCCTTGTGCTTGAGCACTAGCCGGTCGAGCTTGTCGGCGAGCAGGTCGATCGCGGCGTACATGTCGTCATCGGTCGCTTCGGCGTGGATATCCTTGCCGCTGACGTGAATGTTGGCTTCGACTTTCTGCACCAGTTTTTCCACCGACATGACGACGTTGACGTCGATCACATGATCGAAATGACGCGTCACGCGCGTAAGCTTCGCGTCCACATAGTCGCGAATCGCGGGGGTAACTTCCAGATGATGGCCGGTGATATTGAGGTTCATGCTTAGACTCCTTCTCTCATAGGGACTTACGAAGATTGACCGGGGGGATTTGCAGCGCCTCCCGGTATTTGGCAATGGTGCGGCGCGCGACGATGATGCCTTGCTGCGACAGCACTTCCACGATATG
>MEQN01000079.1:11415-13996 GCA_001770235.1 Betaproteobacteria bacterium RBG_16_58_11 | reverse complement strand
TTCCGCCGCGACCAGTTGCTTGATCAGCGCGCGGATGGCGGTGGCGGAGCAGGCGCCGCCGGTGTCGGTGGCGACATGGCTGCCGAAGAAATATTTCAGTTCGTAAATGCCGCGCGGGGTGAACATGTATTTTTGCGTGGTGACGCGCGATACGGTGGATTCGTGCAAGCCCACTTCCTCGGCGATTTCACGCAGCACCAGCGGCCGCATCGCCACATCGCCGTGATCGAAGAAATGGCGCTGGCGCTCGACGATGGCTTGCGACACGCGCAGGATGGTATCGAAGCGCTGCTGCACGTTCTTGATCAGCCAGCGCGCTTCCTGCAATTGCGTGGACAGTTCCTTGCTGGACGCGTTGCGGTTGCGGCGCAGAATATCGGCGTACACCCGATTGATGCGCAGACGCGGCATGGCGTCGGTGTTGAGACGCGCCGTCCATTGGCCTTTCACCTTGCGCACTTCGACGTCGTGCACGATGTAGCGCGTATCAGTGGTGGCGTACTCGGCGCCGGGGCGTGGATTCAAGCTGATGATGAGCGCCTGCGCCGCGCGCAGTTGTGCGTCATTGCAGCGCAACAGCCGTTTGAGATTGGTGAAATCGCGCGCGGCCATCACCTCCAGATGGTGGCGTGCGATCTCGATCGCGTGCGCACGGCCGGGTGTTTCTTCCGGCAGGTTTTCCAGTTGCAGCAACAGGCATTCGGACAGCGAACGCGCACCCACGCCCACCGGATCCATATTGCGCAAGTGTTTGAGCGCGGTGTCCAGCTCCACCGGATCGACTTCCAATTCCGGCGGCAATAAGGAGGCGAGCTCCGCAAAATCCTGGTGCAGATAGCCGTCGTCATCAAGCGCGTCGATCAGCAGCATGACCATGCTTTTGTCGCGATCAGAGATATTGAGCAGATTCAACTGCCACAGCAAATGCTCGCGCAGCGTCTCGCTGCAAGCGGCCATTTGCGGCCCGTCCTGCTCTTCGTCGTCGCTATGGGTATAGCCGGCGGGGGCATCGTCCCACATTGAATCTTGAGCATCCATTGCGGATTCGCCGGACTCGCCGGACTCGCCCGGCTCAATAGACTCGTTCCTGCTTTCAGCGGGCGATTCGGCGGCGGATTCGCTCGTGGATTCACCGGACGCGGCGGTTCCGGTTTCTTCCGCCCCGTAATTCGCTTCGCCCTCGGCGCTATCCGAACCCTCGATGCGCTCCAGCAAGGGATTTTCTTGCAGCATGGTTTCGAGCTCTTGGTTCAGCTCAAGCGTGGACAGTTGCAGCAGTCTGATCGATTGCTGCAACTGGGGGGTGAGGGTCAGTTGCTGGGAAAGCCTAAGCTGTAAACTATGCTTCATTCTTTATGTGTGCTGGCCTGAAGCGCGGTGGGAAAAACTAACGGTCATGGCAAAGGTCACCTGGGATAATGAAACTCGCCATGACCGTTTCCCTCTCTCCTAACTCTACCCCCGCAAGGGGGACGCCGGTGGGTACCCCGCTGCTTCGCAGCGACCCTTCCGCAGTCCCGCAAGCGGGCGAGAGGGACTTAGGCTCGCTGCGCGAGTTTCATGTTACAGGCGGAAATGCTCGCCCAAATACACCCGTCTTACGTTTTCATTATAAACAATTTCATCCGGTTTGCCGCTCGCCAGTACCAAGCCCTCGTTGATGATGTAGGCGCGGTCGCAAATCCCCAACGTTTCCCGCACGTTGTGGTCGGTGATCAATACGCCGATGCCGCGCTCGGACAGGAAACGGATGATTTTTTGAATATCCAGCACCGCAATCGGATCAACCCCGGCGAAGGGCTCATCCAGCAGGATGAAACGCGGCTGGGTGGCCAGGGCGCGGGCGATTTCGACCCGGCGCCGCTCGCCGCCGGACAGGCTCATGGCTTGCGCGTCGCGCAGGTGTTCGATGTTGAGATCGTGCAGCAGTTCGCTCAGCCGCCGCGCCACTTCCGTCGCTGGGATCGGCTGCAATTCGAGGATGGCCTGGATATTTTCGGCCACGGTGAGCTTGCGGAAAATCGAGGCCTCCTGCGGCAAATAGCTCAGGCCGAGGAGGGCGCGGCGGTGAATCGGGAGCGTACTCAGATCCTGGCCATCGAGCATGATGCGCCCGGCATCCAGCGTGGTCAGGCCGACCATCATGTAGAAACTGGTGGTTTTGCCCGCCCCATTGGGGCCGAGCAGCCCGACGACATCGCCGCTGTTGACCGTGAGCGAGACGTCTTTGACTACGACCCGTGATTTATAGCGCTTGCGCAGGTTGAAAACTTCGAGCGTGCTCATTCGTCGGAGAGGGGAAAGGGGTTGGGGGAGAGGCGGCGGGGCATCGTTACTGTGTTTGCCCAACACCTTCCGCCGGTTTCAGCGGTAGCCCGCCATCGGATGGCGCCGCGCCGCCGCGCCGTTTGGGTTGGATCACCGCGCGCACCCGGCCTTTCGGGTTGTATTCGCTGGCCGCTTCCTTGCCGCCGATGACGCGATAGGATTCGGTCTGGCCATCGTAAGCGATATAGTTGCCGCGCACTTCGTCCTGGCCGCGCTTGATACGTGCTTGGGTGAAACTTTCCACCTTGTCGCG
>MEQN01000079.1:8686-11371 GCA_001770235.1 Betaproteobacteria bacterium RBG_16_58_11 | reverse complement strand
TCGGTCAACTCGTCCACGCCATCGCGTTTTTGCTTGAAATAAGTCGGGCTGCCATAAGCCGTGCTCTTGGAGAAGCCGTCGTCGTCTTGCGTCACCACCAGTTTGTCGGCGGTAATCAGCAGCGTGCCTTGGGTGAGCCGGACATTGCCCTGATACACGCTGACCTTGTTCAGATCGTTGACCTCGACCGTGTCCGATTCCAAATTCACCGGTTTGTCGCGATCCGCGCGTTCGGCCTGCACGGCGTGCGCGAACAAGGCCAGCAACGCCGCGATGATCGGGGTAATGCTTTTAATGAGAACGGGGTTCATAACGCACCTTTACGCGCGACAGCAGTTTGAATTGATGTTTCTTCTGATCCAATTTTAAGCCAACCGCGGTAATAAAGGTATGCGCATCTTGAATCACGACTGGTTTATCCGTCATGGCGAGCTCTTGCTCCGGCATGAGGTGCAAAAAGCTGGTATTCAGCGTGAGCTCGGATTGACGCCCGCGCGCCTCGCGCACCACGCGCACTTGATCGTGCAAATAAGCGTGATCGCCGTCCTCGGAGACGAAGCCGCGCTGCGAATACATGTGCATCGGCGCGGCATTGGGCGCGAAGCGCATGAAGTGCGGCCGCACCAGGTGGGTGGTCTGATCGTCGGGGTAATGCGTCATTTTGATCGCGGCCAGGGTGAGATGCGGCTGGCCGGCGGGGTCAAGCTTGATCGAGCTGAAATTTTCCACGATGTAGTCCGGGTCATGCCGGTTGCTGCCGTCCAGCTTTGGTCCGCTCGGCTGCACCACGCGGTCCAGCCACAAGGTCACCGCGGCGAACAGCAGCAGGAAAATCAGCATGGCCCAGGCGGAGGGGTTTTTGATCATGGTAAAAAACTTTTAGCCGCGAATTGACGCGAATTAACGCGAATGAAAGCCGAAACCACGTTTAAAGTTTTGTGTGTCTTGGATTTTAAATTTGCGTCCATTTGCGTTAATTCGCGGCTAAGTTTGCTTTTGCGTCATTTCAAATACGGCGCGAGTTGCGCATCCAGCGTGCCTTGGGCGCGCATGATGAGTTCGCACACTTCGCGCGCCGCGCCCTTGCCGCCGGGCAGCCGCGTCACATAATGAGAATATTGGCGCACGCTTTCCGGCGCCGCGGGCACGCAGATGGAGAGGCCGCAACGGCGCATCATCGGCAGATCGACCACATCGTCGCCCATGACCGCGATTTGTTCGGAAGCCAGGCCGAGCTGGGCGCTCAATGCCATGAATGCTTCCAGCTTGTCTTCCGCGCCTTGATGCAAATGATCGATATTGAGATTTTGCGCGCGCACGCGCATCAGATTCGAGGTGCGGCCGGTGATGATGGCGATTTCGACGCCGCTCTTTTTCAGCATTTTAATGCCGTGGCCGTCGAGCGAAAAAAACGCTTTGATCTCGCGCCCTTCGTCATCCAGATACAGCGAGCCATCGGTCAGCACGCCATCCACGTCGAAAATAAGCAGCTTGATGCGCGCCGCGCGCGCATTGATGTCCGCGTCAGTCAGGGCTTGGGTAATCGGTGCGAATGGCGCCATGCTTTAAACCACGCCGGCCCGCATCAGGTCATGCATGCTCAACGCGCCGGCCAGCCGCCCCGCCTCATCCACCACCAGCAAGGAATAAACTTTGTTGTCCTGCATGACCTTGACCGCCTCCGCCGCGAGTTTGTTGGAGCCGATGGTGCGCGGCATCGGCGTCATGACTTGACTCACCGGGGTAGTACGGATGTCGATGCCGCGATCCAGGCTGCGCCGCAGATCGCCGTCGGTGTAGATGCCGATGACGCGGTTTTGCGCGTCCAACACCGCGGTCATGCCCATGCCTTTCTGGGTCATTTCCAGCATGGCTTCCCGCACCAAGGCGGATTCTGTGACATGCGGCAGCGCTTCGCCTTGTCGCATCACGTCGGTGATATGCACCAGCAGGCGTCGTCCGAGCGAGCCGCCGGGATGCGAGCGCGCAAAATCCTCCGGGCCGAAGCCGCGCGCGTCCAGGAGCGAGACAGCGAGCGCGTCGCCCAGCGCCAAGGCGGCAGTGGTGCTGGCGGTCGGCGCGAGATTGTGCGGGCAGGCTTCTTTTTCCACGCTGGTGTCGAGATGCACATCGGCCTCAAGCGCGAGCGAGGAATTCGGGTTACCGGTAAGCGAAATCAGTTTCGCGCCGCTGCGTTTGAGGATGGGCACGATGGTTAACAGTTCCGGGCTTTCGCCCGAGTTGGAGAGCGCGATCACCACATCGTGCTGCGTAATCATGCCCAGATCGCCGTGGCTGGCCTCGGCCGGATGCACGAAAAAAGCCGGTGAGCCGGTGCTGGCCAAAGTCGAGGCGATTTTGCGCGCGATGTGGCCGGATTTGCCCATGCCGCTGACCACGATGCGGCCCTGGCAATGCAGCATCAAATCCAGTGCGGCGAGAAAGTTCGCATCCACGCGCGCGATCAGCGCATGCACCGCGGCGGCTTCGATCGCCAACACCTCGCGCGCGAGGTCGAGGGCTTTGTCGCTCAGGGTTGATGGGGTAGGTTTTGCTTGTGCATTCATGGGCGGGAAGTATAGCAGGAACGCCGTATTTGAATGCTTGCAAGCACGTTGGCAGGCCACGCGCTATCCCGCATACTTCAGGCCATGAATGCACTCGCTTCAGTTTTGGTTTTGCTCG
>MEQN01000079.1:8257-8657 GCA_001770235.1 Betaproteobacteria bacterium RBG_16_58_11 | reverse complement strand
CGCATGCTCAAGCTGCCGTCGCTGCTGGCTTACCTGTTCGTGGGCGTCACGATTGGGCCGCACGGCCTGGGCTGGCTGCCCGAGAGCACGCAAACGCATGCGCTGGCGGAGTTCGGCGTGGTGTTTTTGATGTTCACCATCGGGCTCGAATTCAGCCTGGCGCAGTTGAAAGCGATGCAGCGCCTGGTGTTCGGGCTAGGTGGTGCGCAAGTGGTGCTGACCACGCTGGTGGTGCTCGGCATAGGCTTATCCTGGGGCCTGGATTGGCGCGCCGGGCTGGCGTTGGGCGGCATCGTCGCCATGTCGTCCACCGCGATTGTGAGCAAGCTGCTGGCGGAGCGGGTGGAACTGCATTCCAGCCATGGGCGCCAAACCATGGGCGTGCTGCTGTTCCAGGATT
>MEQN01000079.1:7806-8193 GCA_001770235.1 Betaproteobacteria bacterium RBG_16_58_11 | reverse complement strand
AGCCTTGGCCTGGGCCGCGCTCAAAGCCGCGCTGGCGCTGGCGCTGATTTTATATTTCGGCCAGAAGCTGATGCGCCGTTGGTTCCATATCATCGCGCGGCACAAGATGAGCGAGCTGTTCATGCTCAACGTGCTGCTCATCACCTTGGGGCTGGCCTACTTCACGCAGCAGGCGGAGCTGTCGCTGGCGCTGGGCGCTTTTCTGGCGGGCGTGCTGATTTCCGAGACCGAGTACCGCTATCAAGTGGAAGCGGATATCCAACCTTTCCGCGATGTGCTGTTGGGCTTGTTTTTTATCACCGTCGGCATGCAGCTCGATTTCGGCGTGCTGATGCATCAAGCGGTTTGGGTCGCGCTGCTGTTGCTGGGTTTGTTGGCCGGGAAAAT
>MEQN01000079.1:7269-7786 GCA_001770235.1 Betaproteobacteria bacterium RBG_16_58_11 | reverse complement strand
CGCGCGCTTTTCGCTGCAACACCGGTGATGCCTTGCGTACCGGCCTCACCCTGGCGCAAGCGGGCGAATTCGGTTTCGTGCTGCTGGCGCAGGCGGGCGCTATTTCCACCTTGCCGCCGGTGCTGCTGCAAATCGTACTCGGCGCCATGGTGCTGTCCATGGCCTTAACCCCCCTAATCATTCATTACCGCGAAGCGATCGTGAAAAAACTGGTCGTGGGCGAATGGATGAGCCAGGCCGCCAAGTTGCATGAGATCGCAGTCAAATCTTTTGCCGTGCAAGGCCACGTCGTGGTGTGCGGTTATGGCCGCAGCGGGCAAAACTTGGCGCGCTTTCTGGAACGCGAGCACATCCCCTTCATCGCGCTCGATCTCGATCCGGCACGGGTCAAGCTGGCGGCGGCGGCGGGCGATAGCGTGGTGTATGGCGACGCCGCGCGACGCGAGGTATTGCAAGCGGCCGGCATCTCCCGTGCCCGCGCGGTGGTGGTGACCTATGCCGATGTGCCCTCCGCGCT
>MEQN01000079.1:6610-7239 GCA_001770235.1 Betaproteobacteria bacterium RBG_16_58_11 | reverse complement strand
CCCGCAAGTGCCGGTCATCGTGCGCACCGTGGACGACGCGGAGCTGGACAAGCTGCTCAAAGCGGGCGCCGCCGAAGTGGTGCCGGAAGTGCTGGAAGGCAGCCTGATGCTCGCCTCGCACGCCTTGATCTTGCTCGGCGTGCCCTTGGCGCGCGTGCTGCGCTCGGTGCGCGAAGTGCGCGAGAATCGCTACAGTATGCTGAAAGGCTTCTTCCATGGCGCAACCGACGAGCCGGAAGAAGCCTTTACCGAGCATGTCGAGCCGCGCTTATACACCGTGACCCTGACACAACGCGCGGCGGCGATAGGCAAAACGCTAGCCGACTTAGATCTGGCGAATTTAGGGGTGTCGGTTTCGGCGGTGCGCCGGGGCAATATTCGCGGCGTTGACCCAACGCCGGATACGCGCTTGCAGGAGGGGGATACGGTGGTGTTGCTCGGCCGGCCGGCGGCGCTGGCGGCGGCCGAGTTGCGGTTAAGAGGGGATTAGAACAGCGAGGCGCCGCCGCATTGTGCAGCGGTAGAAGTAATTGCCCATACCGCTGCGGGAGTGCAAGTTAAGGCAACGGATCCACCCCAAGTACTAAAGCGGAAGTTCCCGGTATCGGGTAGCCCGTCGTCTATTTTCC
>MEQN01000079.1:6248-6544 GCA_001770235.1 Betaproteobacteria bacterium RBG_16_58_11 | reverse complement strand
TATTCGTCATCCCAAACAATCTGCATCAAACCGCCAAAGGGGTTGGCTGGGGAGTTGTCCGTAGTCGCATCAGCAGCGGTCGCAGTGGCGCCCACACCGTTGTAATTTCCCGAAATAAATCCGGCGCGGGTGAGGTGATACCAAGCGCAAATGGACTCGGCAACGTCATCGGAAACCGCGTCGATCAGGCCGTTGCCAGTGCCGCCACATGTGCCGCCCGCGCCCGGGATATTGGCCGTGGCGTTCGCTAGTAAATAATCGCCAGCAATTCCACGATAGCGGTCTTGAAAACCAAA
>MEQN01000079.1:5626-6147 GCA_001770235.1 Betaproteobacteria bacterium RBG_16_58_11 | reverse complement strand
TGATCACGAGCACGATTGCGATTTCGATTAGGGTAAAGCCTTGCTGTTGTTTACGCATTTCACGACCCTCTTTTTTTAGGGGTTATAAAGATGCCTAGGCCAATGCAAAAATGGTGCCAAATTTTGTTGATGCTGCGCTTTCAATATCCGCATTAAAAACAATGTATTGCGTATTTTGCAAAGTGGGCGTGGGTGTAAAACAGTTGAATTATCAACGACCCTGCCGAGTTTTCATCAACTTGGCTTCTAATTCCGCATAGCGCTGGATCAAAAAACGTTTTTCCTGCGGGTCGCTAATACTGTCGCTGGCGAGCAGCGCGCCCAGCTCGATTTTGGCCGCTTCCAGCTCGCCCATGTCTTCCAGAATGAAAATCGGCATCTGGCTCGCCCAATGCAGGGCCTTGCCGCCCGCCTTGTCCTGGATAGCACGGGCATAGCTCAGCGCCAGCGGCAGATCGTGCAGGCGGTGTTTGGCGATGAGCGCGGCATGGGCGAGGTAGCGCCAGCGCCGCTCGGGATCG
>MEQN01000079.1:5258-5528 GCA_001770235.1 Betaproteobacteria bacterium RBG_16_58_11 | reverse complement strand
CCGAGAATGCGTTCGAGCCAGCCACTGAGCTTTAGATAATCCAGCGCGGCGAAGGGCAGGCTGATGCCGGGCTGGTTATCGAAAGCCTGCAAGCGCAGCGCCATCAGGCCGGCCAGCGTAATCGGCTCGCCCAGACTCATGAGTTGCGCCGCCGTGGCGCTGGGCGGCGCGGGCAAGTCTTCCGCGCGCGCGGTGGGCGCGGGCTGTGAGGCGCGCAAGCCGATTTGCAGCGCAAGCAAGAGCACGCCGATGGTTAGGACGGGGCGCGGC
>MEQN01000079.1:4708-5246 GCA_001770235.1 Betaproteobacteria bacterium RBG_16_58_11 | reverse complement strand
TTCGGGCATTTTTGATTTATTAACCACGGGGGACACGGGGAGCACGGGGAGTTCAAAAAAGGTTTCCCCGTGACCCCCGTGCTCCTCGTGGTTATAAGTTTTTCCGGTACATATCAAACATCGCCGCCGCCGTAACCAGCGCGCTGAAAATCAACGCTTGCAGCGCCAGCGGGCCAAGCGAACCACTCACGCTATCCACCAGCCAGCGCGTTTGCGCGAATTCATCCAAGCGCGGCAGCAACAGCGCCAGGGTATCCAGCATTTGGGTCATGTAGCGATGCGAGGCCGAGGCCGCCTCCAGGCTTGCGTGGCTGATAAGCTGCAAGGTGGCGAGGCTCTTCGCGAGCAGATAAAAACCGAGGGTCAGCGCCAAGCCGGCGGCGACGCCACGCAAGCTGATGCCGCAGAATACGCTCACCGCTGCGATAATCCAGGCTTCCAGCAGCAGCGATGCGGTCCACGCGAGCCAGCTAGCGCCGGGCGCGAGCAGCGCCAGCGGCAGGGCGCAGGCAAGGCCGATCAGGCTTGCCACGCCGGC
>MEQN01000079.1:0-4578 GCA_001770235.1 Betaproteobacteria bacterium RBG_16_58_11 | reverse complement strand
TGTGGCCAGGAAAGCGGTTTGCAGGCGCAGGCTGTCGGTGATCGCCAGTTCGCGGATCAGAAAGCTCGCCGCACTGAAAACACAGATCGTGCCGAGCACCAGCCAGATGAGACGGCTGCGCGCGGCTTCGAGTAAGGTGTAGCGGGCGATGGCAAGGATTTTGCGCATAGGGGATGATAGTAGCAAAAGATAAGCACGGGGCACACGGAGATAAGCGTGGGTTCAAGATAGGTTTCCCCGTGCCCCCCGTGTGCCCCGTGGTTAATGTTGTACTTAAATATCTGCCGAGAATGATACGCATATGACTGAAATTCAACGCGCGAGCGTGAGCAACTGGGCGGCCAGCCGGCCGCATTGGTGGATGGGCTTGATGCTCATTACACTTCACGGCGCATTGGCTTGGGGTATCGAGACGTGGTGGGCGCGCGCGCTGATGCTGGCGCACTTCGGCTTTTTCTTGATGTGGCAGCCGGTGTGGCGCGCCGAGCGGGAGGTGTCCACCCTCTCGGCGCTGCTGATCATCGGCGTCGGGCTCCTGCTCGGTTTTGTTGCGAGTTGGTGGCTCGCCGCGGTGTGGCTGGGCGTGTTGGTCGGGCTCATCGGCGGCAGAGCGTTCGGCGCGGATTCCAGGCGCCAGCATCTGGGCGGTTTGCTCGCGCTGACTTATCTGCTGGGCATCCTGCTTGGCTGGGTGGTGCCGCAGTTGTTTCCGGATTATCGCGAGACGTCGGGCATTGTGTTTTTAATGCGCTATGTGTGGCTCACGCTGCCGGTGCTGTTGCTGTTTATACCGCAAGAACGCATTACCGCTTCCACCCACGTGGTCGATTTTATTTACAGCGTGATGCTGTTCCTGCTGGTGATGGTGCTGGTGCTGGGCAGCTTCGCCTTGAAGCTGGTGACCCAGGGCGATTACCTGTTCTCGGTGGCGCTGACCCTGGTGGGCTTGGCGCTGATGCTGTTGGTGCTGGCGTGGCTATGGAAGCCGCGCGCCGGCTTCGCGGGTTTTGGCCAATTGCTGTCGCGCTATTTGTTGAGCGTCGGCCTGCCGTTCGAGCAATGGATCCAAAATCTGGCGCATTTGGCCGAGACCGAGCGCGAGCCGCAGGTCTTCCTGACCAAAGCGTTCGATGAAATTAATCGTCTGCCTTGGGTCGCGGGCGGCGCGTGGCGCACCCTGGATGAGGCGGGCGAATTCGGCGTGGCGACAAAGCACCGGATCGAGATCAAAGCACACCGCTTGATGCTGGAGTTGTACACGCGCGGCGGCGTATCGCCCTCGCTGGTGGTGCATGTGCGGCTGCTGACCGAGCTGCTGGAGTTTTTTTATGAAGCCAAACTGCGCGAACAGTTGCAACGGCAAAACGCCTATGTGCAAGCGATTCACGAGACCGGCGCACGGCTCACGCATGATATAAAAAACATGCTGCAATCGTTGACCGCGCTGTGCTCCGCCGCCGAGACAAGCGGGGCGGATCAAGCGGAAGCGCTGCAAATGCTGATTCAACGCCAATTGCCGCTGATCACGCGGCGCTTGGACCAAACCCTGAAAAAACTCAAAGCGCCGCACAAGGTGGGGCGCGAGGAAATCGCGGCGGCGGACTGGTGGCGGGATTTGCGCACGCGCTATGAGCCGCATGGCGTGGCGTTCACGCTCGAAGGCGCACTCGACGCTTGCCAAGTGCCGGCCGAGCTGTTCGATAGCGTGGCCGACAACCTGGTGCAAAACGCGATCAAGAAACGCGGGTCCGAGATGGGCGTGGTGATACGCGCCAGCTTTACGCCGGAACACGGCGGCGCGCTGAAGGTGGAAGACAGCGGCAGCCCGATGCGTGCGGAGGTGGCGGCAAAATTATTCGACGCGCCGGTAGCCTCGAAATCCGGCTTGGGCATCGGCTTGTACCAGGCCGCGCGCCAGGCGGAGCAGTTGGGCTACCGGCTGCGTGTCGCAAGCAATGAAGCGGGCCGGGTGTGCTTTGAGTTGAGTGTGGCGCGGGAAAAACAGGGTGGTGCGGTTTAAGGCAAGCGGCCCGCTGCGACCATGCGGTTGAAGAGCACGTTGGGCGAAAGCCAGATGACTTGGTCGTCGAATTCGCCGGCAGCCACTGTGCTAGTGGTCATGGTGCGGCTGACGAATTGCGCGTCCCCGTTGAAATTCTCTTGTTCGTCTTTGCTGCAACCTATCCCCACCGGACAAGGAATCGTGGTCACATCGCCCGCCGCGCGATTTGCGTTAATCGCGCCATAGCCGTTCTTGCCATAAGACAACACCAGGGCGGGCAGGGTATCGGCGAGCCTGTTGGAAGCCGGACAATTCAGGAAGGTGGAGCAAACCGTTATATCCCCTATATTACCGGGTCCAGTCAAACCGAATCCGCTAGCTGAATCGGCAAAGGTCAAGGTTACTCGATAGTGAAATCGGTTCCCCCAGGCGTCGGCCTGGCTCACGCCTAGGTCTACCCAGGGTAGGTTTCCTTCTGGGACCGCGCAGCTTTCATTGATATTGCGATCTTCTCGACCGTCGTTGGCAACACCACTGCCATCGCCTGGTACGGGCATAATCACCGCATCTGGACAAGGAAGATAAGGCTGGTTGGGTGCTGCACCGCCAGATATATGGCTGAGCGCATACCCCAGCAACGCCTCCTTGATCTCCTCCATCGCCTTCTGCGTCTCCGCGATCCGCTTCTGCTCCACTTGCGTGGCGAACGGCACCAGCAAGCCGCCCAATAACAGCGTGACGATAATCAGCACGAAGGCCATCTCGATCAGCGAAAAGCCCGGCGCGCGGCGGTTCATGGCGCTTCCTCGCCGTTGCGCGGCAGCGGCGGGCGCTTGGCGATGGTGACCGGCACTTTGGATTCCTTGGTCTTGCGCACCACTGAGACTTGCGCTTGGGCGCCCGGCGCCAAATCCGCGATATAGGCCAAGGCCGCCGCCGAGTTGGGTAGCGCTTTGCCATTGATGCCGGTGATGATGTCGCCGGGTTGGATGTTGGCGCGATCGGCGGGGCCGTTGCGCAGCACGCCGATGACCAGCGTGCCGGTGATATTGGGCAGGTTGAATGCCTGCGCCGTCTCCGGATTCATGTCGCGCATGGATACGCCGAGCCATCCGCGCGTCACGCTGCCATGTTTAATGATCTGCTCCATCACCTGTTTGACCAGGCTCTCGGGAATCGCGAAGCCAATACCCTGCGAGCCGCCGCTCTTGGAAAAAATCGCGCTGTTGATGCCGACCAGATTACCGCTGGTATCGACCAGCGCACCGCCGGAGTTGCCCGGATTGATCGGTGCATCGGTCTGGATGAAATTCTCGAAGGTGTTGATGCCCAGATGCGAGCGGCCCAGGGCGCTGACGATGCCCATGGTCACGGTTTGCCCGACGCCGAAGGGGTTGCCGATGGCGAGCACCACGTCGCCCACTTCCATTTTGTCGGCGTTGCCGAAGGTGATGCTGGGTAGGTTTTTTAAATCGACGCGGATCACCGCCAGATCGGTTTCGGGGTCGGAGCCGACAATCTTGGCCGGCGCGGTGCGCCCATCCGCCAGCGCGACTTCGATCTCATCCGCCGCCGCCACCACATGATGATTGGTGAGGATGTAGCCCTCACTGCTGACGATCACCCCCGAGCCCAGGCTCGATACGCGCTGCGTCTGGTTCGGCAACTGGTTGCCAAAGAAACGCCGGAACAGCGGGTCGTCCATGAGGGGGTGGCGTGGCGCGCGCACCTCTTTGCTGGTGTAAATGTTCACCACCGCCGGCATGGCCTTTTTCGCGGCTGCGCGGTAGGATGCGGCGGGCGCTTTGCCGGCGGGTTCCGCTGCATGCTGGGTCACCACCACCGGCGCTTGGGGGGCGCGAAATTGTAGCCACTCCGGCTTGAACACCGAGGCGACCAAGAGCGCAGCCACGAACAGCGTGACAAACTGCGCGAACATCAACCAAAGTTTTTTCATATCCAAAGACGGCGAAATCATGCGGCTAACGGAGTTGGAGCATTATACCCGCGCGCTTCTCGACACCGAGCGCTTCCATGACTACTGCCCGAACGGCTTGCAAATCGAGGGGCGGCCCGAGGTGAATAAAATCATCACCGGCGTCACGGCCAGCCGGGCGCTGATCGAGCAGGCGATTGCCGCGGGCGCGGATGCGATCCTGGTGCACCACGGCTATTTCTGGAAAAGCGAAGATGCGCGCATCGTCGGCGTGAAACAGGCGCGCATCAAGCGGCTGCTCGAACACGGCATCTCCCTGTTCGGTTTTCACTTGCCGCTCGATGCGCATCCCACGCTTGGCAACAATGCGCAACTCGGAAAACGCCTGGACTTCGCGCTCGAAGGGTGGGCCGGCGAGCAGAATTTGATCGCCCACGGCAGCTTGACCGCGCCCGTCGCCCTGGCGCAACTGGAACAGCGCATCGCCGAGCGGCTGGGCCGCTCGCCGCTCGTCATCGGCGATGGCGGGCGCACGATCCAGCGCATTGCCTGGTGCAGCGGCGGCGCGCAGGCTTATTTTGAGACGGCAAGCGCTTTGGGAGTGGACGCTTACTTAACCGGAGAGGCTTCAGAACAGAAC
>MEQN01000078.1:1264-5861 GCA_001770235.1 Betaproteobacteria bacterium RBG_16_58_11 | reverse complement strand
AGAGGGCAACGATTTTGGTGCGTTTCATTTTCGAAGTGGGTTGTCGCCATCATGGATAAAATGGATATGGAACAAGCGCCGCGCAAAACCAGTTTCCTGCAAGCCACGCGCGCCGTATTTTGGAGCTTTTTCGGCGTGCGTAAGCGCACCGATTACGATTCGGATGCGGTTAAGCTTACGCTCGGCCAAGTGATCGTGGCCGGCTTGATCGGCGCGGCGCTGTTTGTCGCGGCATTGCTGGGGGTGGTGTATCTGGTCACCCACCTTGCCGTCAAATAATGCTTTTGCAGCAAGCAAGTTTAAATCGAAATTAACGATTCGACTCTTATAAGGAGGAGCAGAAATGAGTGATCATCAAGCAGGGAGCTACTATCTTCCGGAACCATCGGGCTGGCCCATCGTCGGTTCGGCTGCGGTGGCGCTATTGGCCAGCGGTTTGGTGATGTGGTCAAACCACGTCGCGCCGGGCGGCTTGCTCATCTTGGCCGGTTTGATGGTGCTGTTTTACATGATGTTCGGCTGGTTCGGCCGCGTCATTGCCGAGTCCGAGTCCGGCAAATACGATCAGCAAGTGGATCGCTCCTTCCGCTGGGGCATGAGCTGGTTCATTTTCTCCGAAGTGATGTTCTTCGCCGCCTTCTTCGGCGCCTTGTTCTACATGCGCGTGTTGTCGGTGCCCTGGCTGGGCGAGGGCGACACCAATGCGGTGTTGTGGGAAGGCTTCAAGGCGGCTTGGCCCAGCACCGGCCCGTCGGGACAGACCATTATCGCGCCGATGACCGAAGCCGGACCGGGCCAACTATCGCCCATGTCGGCTTGGGGCGTGCCCGCGATCAACACCCTGATCCTGCTGAGCTCCGGCGTCACCGTCACCATCGCGCATTGGGGGCTGAAGAAAGGCAATCGCGGCCAGCTTAACTTGTGGTTGGCCCTGACCGTGGCCTTGGGCGCGGTATTCCTCTATCTGCAAGCGACTGAGTACCACGAGGCCTATACCAAGCTTGGATTAACCTTGGCTTCCGGCGCTTATGGCGCGACCTTCTTCATGCTGACCGGCTTCCACGGTCTTCACGTGACCATCGGCACCATCATGCTGACGGTGATGCTGGTGCGCTGCCTGAAAGGCCACTTCACGCCCGATTCTCACTTCGCGTTCGAAGCGGTGTCATGGTATTGGCACTTCGTGGACGTGGTCTGGCTCGGCCTGTTCGTGTTCGTGTACTGGCTCTAACGGTCATGGCAATGGCCAACCCCAGGAAATGAAACTCGCCATGACCGTTTCCCTCTCCCCGCAAGGGGGACGCCGGTGGGTACCCCGCTGCTGTGCAGCGACCCTTCCGCAGTCTCCTAGCTCTCTCCCACTTGGGAGAGAGGGACATAGGCTCGCTGCGCGAGTTTTAAGTTAACCCGCGACAAGCGGCAGAGGGAAACGCTCCTTAAAAGCAAAACAAGAAAAAGGGAGCTTGGCGCCGCGGCGGTATCGCGGCGCCATTTTTATTTGCAAGGGAGTAAAGCTTGGACCGAACCACGGGGCGAGCGTGGATCACAAATTGTTTTGAATTCCCCGTATAGCTGTGGTTATATTGATTTGATTTAGTGACGCGCAGGGATGAAGCCGAAGTAGAAGCCGGCCATCAGCAGCAAGAATAAAACGAGGGAGAGGGAGACGCGCAGCGTGAGTGCTTTCACGGTGCGATCCGATCCGCCCTTATCCTTGACCAGATAATAGAGCGCGGAAGCCAAGCTACCCACGATGATAAGCAGAAAACCGATGATGATGATGCGGGATAGCATGGGGGACATGAGGGCTCCTCACAACGGGAATCGGCGCAGTGTAGCGGATCGGCGCGCTGCTCGCCAGGCACGCGATGACTGAGCCGCGGCGACCGTTCTGGCTGCCGACCGTGGCGGCGCTCGCGGTGATCGCGATCGCCGTGGCGGCCGGGATTTGGCAGACGCATCGCGCGCAATTTAAGCGCGACCTGCAAGCGCGCTACGACGCACAGGAAAAAGCCACGCCGATAGCCTTGCCGGAAACGCTGGTCGATGCCGAAACGCTACGCTATCGACGGGTAAAGGTCGCGGGGCAATTCGACCCGGCGCATGAGATTTTGCTGGATAATCGCGTGCTGCACGGCAAGCCGGGCTATCGTGTCGTGACACCGCTTAAGATAGCCAACGCCGACTTGTATGTGCTCATCGATCGTGGCTGGGTGGCGCGGGGGGCGGATCGCACGCTGTTGCCGGAGATTCGTACGCCGCTGGGCGCGATAGCGATCGAAGGCATTGCCGCGCCGCCGAGTGGTAAATATTTAGAGCTCTCGACCCAAACCGTCGAGGGCCGTGTCTGGCAAAATCTGGATATGACGCGGATGGCGGGGCTATTGCGCTACCCGATGCAACTGGTGGTGATCACGCAGTTGAACGATAATGGAGATGGCCTGATACGGCATTGGGATCGCCCCGATACCGGTGTCGAAAAGCATATCGGCTATGCCTTTCAATGGTTCGCGCTGGCCGTGGCGGCAATCGTGATTTATGTGGTGATGTATGCAAAACGACGCAAGCAAAAATAAAAAAAAATTTCTCCTGGTGGTGGCGGTATTCGCGATCCCGCTCATTGCCTCCTATCTGGCGTATTTCGTGTGGCAGCCGCAGGGCGCCGTGCGCAATTACGGCGAACTGATCTTGCCCGAACCGTTGCCGGAGACCTTGACCCTCGCCAAGCTGGAGGGCGGCGAGATCAAATTGAAGGAATTGCGCGGCAAGTGGCTGATGGTGCAGGTGGACGCGGGGGGATGCGACCCTGCGTGCGAGCAAAAGCTTTATGCCATGCGCCAAGTGCGGCTGATGCAAGGCCGTGAACAGGATCGCGTGTTGCGGCTGTGGCTGGTGACGGACAAAGCCGCGCCCAGCCCGGCGTTGAAGCAAAAGATCGACAGCATGCTGTTGCTGAAAGACGCTTCGGGCGCGCTGATCGCCAAGCTCGCTGCACAGTCCACGGGGCAGACAAATGTGAAACAGCATATTTATTTAATCGATCCGCTGGGTAATCTGATGCTGCGCTGGCCGGCGGACCCGGATATGAAGCGCATGCATAAAGACCTTGAGCGCTTGCTCAAATACTCCCAAATTGGATAAGCCATGTATAAAAAGCTAATTCTCGTTACCGCATTGCTGGCGTTCGGAGTCATCGTATTGGGCGCATACGTGCGGCTTTCCGATGCCGGCCTCGGCTGCCCCGATTGGCCCGGTTGCTACGGCAAGCTCTCGCCCGCGCACGCCGCGGAACACATCGCAAAAGCGGAGGCGGCGCAGCCCGGCGGTTCGGTGTCCGCGCCCAAGGCGTGGAAAGAAATGGTGCACCGCTATTTCGCCAGCACCCTGGGCTTGTTCATCCTCATCATCGGCGTCATGGCCTGGGTAAAGCGGGATCAACGCATGCAAGGCGTGGGCTTGCCCACCTTCCTCATCGTGCTGGTGATTTTGCAGGGGCTGCTCGGCATGTGGACGGTGACCTTGCTGCTCAAGCCCGTCATCGTCACCCTGCATTTGCTCGGGGGCGTGACCACTTTGGCGCTGCTGGTTTGGCTGGGCTTACGCCAAAGCCGCGACATTCCCGAGATGCGCACCCAAGACGCGGCCAGCATGAAAAACTGGGCGCTGACAGCGCTCGCGGTCGTGTTTATCCAGATCGCTTTGGGCGGCTGGGTCAGCTCCAATTACGCCGCGCTGGCCTGCGCCGGCTTCCCCGCCTGTAACGGCGCTTGGTGGCCGGAGATGGATTTTACTCACGCCTTCCATTTCACGCGCGAGCTGGGTAAAACCGCGCAAGGCGAGTTGCTGTCGCTGGCATCCCTCACCGCGATTCATTGGGTGCATCGTGTCGGGGCGCTGCTTACTTTTCTGCTTCTCGCCGCGCTTGTATTCAAAATGCTGCGCATTCCCTCCCTCGCCAAGCTGGGCGGCGTGCTCGGGTTGGTGCTTGTGATCCAGGTGAGCCTGGGCATCGCGAATGTGTTGTTCAGCCTGCCGCTGCCGGTGGCCGTGGCGCACAACGGCGTGGCGGCGCTGCTCTTGCTCACGCTGGTGATGTTGAACTTTAGGCTGACAAAAGCGCTGAAGCGGACTTGACGTTCAGGTTTAATTTTAGGGATTCACGTATGGACGTTCTCGCACAAAATCAATGGCTCGTTCGCTGCCAGCAGTTCTTGCAGCTCACCAAGCCGCGCGTGGTATCGCTGATCGTGTTCACCGCGGTGATCGGCATGTTCTTGGCTACACCGGGCATGGTGCCGCTCAGGATACTGCTTGCCGCCACCCTCGGCATCGCACTGGTGGCGGGCGCCGCCGCCGCGGTCAATTGCCTGATCGAGCAAAAACTCGACGCGATCATGGCGCGCACCCGCGCCCGCCCCTTGCCGCGCGGCGAAGTCACCTCGCCGCAGACACTGCTCTTCGCCGGCATCGTCGGCGGCATCGGCTTGGTGCTGCTCAACACCTGGGTCAATCCGCTCACCATGTGGCTCACGCTCGGCACCTTCGTCGGCTATGCCGTGATTTACACCGTGATCCTGAAGCCGCGCACGCCGCAAAA
>MEQN01000078.1:1012-1240 GCA_001770235.1 Betaproteobacteria bacterium RBG_16_58_11 | reverse complement strand
CCGGCGCCATGCCGCCGGTGCTGGGCTGGGCCGCCGTCACCGGCGAAGTGAGCGCGGATGCGCTGCTGCTGTTCCTGATTATTTTTACCTGGACCCCGCCGCACTTTTGGGCCTTGGCCTTGTATCGCAAGAACGAATACGCCAAGGCCGGCATGCCGATGTTGCCGGTGACTCATGGCGAGCAATTTACCCAATTGCATGTGATGCTCTATACCGTGATTCTCACGG
>MEQN01000078.1:661-932 GCA_001770235.1 Betaproteobacteria bacterium RBG_16_58_11 | reverse complement strand
CTCTACTACGCCTATCTGATTTGGAAGCATTACACGGATGCGATTGCCAAGCGGACTTTTGCTTATTCGATTCTTTATTTGAGTCTGCTGTTTGCGGCGTTGTTGGTGGATCATTATTTTAAGATGTCGTTGGGGGAGGTGGTGGGGTGGTTGGGGTAGGGTGTTGGCTAGGTTGGAGATCAGCCGTGAGTAAATTAATCGTGTCTGAACCCACACATTTATTTTTCCAGCATCTAGGCAAGAAACGCAAATGCTTCTGGAGCAGCTACAG
>MEQN01000078.1:0-540 GCA_001770235.1 Betaproteobacteria bacterium RBG_16_58_11 | reverse complement strand
CGTTTGTTCTGTGAGTCCCAAAGCTGAACAAATGGATGCAGAAAAAATTAAAGAAGGTTATTACTCGCTTTCAACACGAGTCTATGCATCTAATCTCTTTGCAATAAAACCGCTTGATCCTGAACTTGATCTCAGAATGGTGGCAATGGATTACGAAAACACTGAGGTCACCGTGCTGCTGCAGCCAAAACACGGCACTTTGAGCAAGGATTTATCGCCTGGCAAGGATATTTCTTACTATCCAGATTCTGGTTATATCGGAAATGATAAAGTCATTTTTTTGGTGAATATCGAGGGTTATAAAATAAAAGTAGTGTATTTAATTGAAGTGGTCGATATTAAGGATTTCAATACTAATCCCGGTCATCGTAGAGAATGTCCCAAATCTACTAACTGGTGGGTAATCTCTTCGTCCAGGGGCGACACGATCACTCACCAAAGCGCAGCCCGTGTAGGGCAATGGAATGGACTCCCCCCACCTGACGGCATCGGATGTGCCAGACTGTAGATTCCATCAAACAGTCGAAGGGGGAGGAGTCG
>MEQN01000077.1:5613-5739 GCA_001770235.1 Betaproteobacteria bacterium RBG_16_58_11 | reverse complement strand
ACCAAATGAACAGATTCGAAAGTATTTCAAAGCCACTGATGTGGACCACGACCGTACTGCTGGCCGCTATTGTGGCCGGATGTGGTGGTAATGACGGAGCCGCAGGCCCAAGCCCAGCTCCGATTG
>MEQN01000077.1:699-5377 GCA_001770235.1 Betaproteobacteria bacterium RBG_16_58_11 | reverse complement strand
CTGGGGTGATATACGCACCCGGCTATGCGCCGCCAACCCCTAATAACCTGACCGTGGCCGTAGGCGATAAGCTGGCTGCGTACCAGGCTGCTGAAGGGATGGCAACAGCAGGTGGTGGACTAGCTGGCGGAGTACCCGGCACTGCTTGTCCAGGAACCGGAGGAACAGGAGCTCTGGGCGGGCAGACCATTCAACCTGGTGTCTACACCTGTACTGTCGCACTTTCAATTGGATCGGGAACGGCTGTCACTCTAAGTGGCGCTGGTGTCTACGTCATCAAGACTACCCAGACTCTTACACAGGCTGCCAATACACAGGTGACCTTGACCAATGGTGCACTGCCCCAGAACGTCTTCTGGCAGGTCGCCGGTGCTGTTTCCATTGGCGCGGGCGCACACATGGAGGGGGTGGTAATGTCGGCGTCAGATATAGCATTAGTGACGGGCGCAACGCTGACTGGCAGGCTGTATTCAGCGACCTCGGTCGCGATGGATGCCAATACGGTTACACAGCCGTAACCCGTGTAGTAGCGGAGGTGAAGCAGTAAATAAAAGGCCGTCGCAAGACGGCCTTTATTATAATGACATGGACTTTTCCTGCTTACGCGCAACACTTGTGATTGGTAGAGCGATGGCGATAATAGCGGCGAAAAAGGCTTTCATGTTCCATGTTCCTTCTCTGTTAAACCTAAAAACCTCAGTTGAACGCACCTATTTCAGTTGAAACCCTCGTGATGATTGACTTTATCGCTAGTTATGCGATTCACCTTTTGGGTAACGGTGTCCGGCACCTTTCAAAGGTAGCACCTTAATAATGGCTCAAGCTGACGCGTATAGAGCGCTGGCTCATGTTGGCAGGTAAAACAGTTTTTTAAGAAGCGCCAAACCTGACGTGATATTTTCGACAAATTGTGCCACAGGGCACGCAATAAAATGCCCTTGCCTGATTGCGTATGGCTTGCCAGTTTCTTCTGATGTTTTTTATCCTGAGTCGCATCAGGTTGCACCAATGCCAAATCTGCTTGTCGCCGCATCAGAAATAAACGCGTCAAAATGGTAGTGACAATCCCCAGCAATGCTTGCTGTTCAATCGCAACAGGACTTTTGCCCCAAGCCTTGCTGCCTGCCAAATCATTTTTAAAACAATCGTAATATTTTTCTTTATCCCAACGCCGATGATAAAGAAACGCCACGACACCGGGCAGCAGCTCTTGATCGTTGGTCAGGTATTCGTAATCGATGCCATCTGGCGAGCGAAAGCCGATCAAGCGCCACGTTCCCTGGGAGCTTTGCAATGTCACGGTGCGGTCATACAAAACCCCTTCGTTGCTGGCGTTAATGGCGACGTCATTTTCTTTGACAAATGAATAGTTGAGTACTGACTTCATACGTGTAATGACGGTGCTGTTATAAAGCTTGAATCGCTGATCCCAAAAGCGGCCATCAATAAAAGCGCGATCAACAACATGGATTGCGCGCTTCGTCCGCAACCAATTCAAACCACTGGATTCTTCGCGCTTGAGAACGCGCATTTCACCCAGAGATCGTGTTTCCGTGGTGACGGTCAGCGCGATACCGTGACGCACATCAAAATGGGACAGCAGCATATGGCCCTTTTGATTATCATCGCCGCCGTCAGGTTTGGGGTAGCGAGGGTCATAATGTGCCGACTCACTCTGGTAAGTCGCATCGGTTGCAATGACTTCGCGTGAACCAATTCCTTCCACATGAGCGAGCAGATCTGGCAAAGTGCCGCGTGCCAGTTCAACGAGCTGCACGACGGCCGGTCGTAGAACATTTCTACGTCCGGACGATGCCAGTGCATCCGACCAGGTGGAGCGGGCGATCGGTGCTAGCGTTTGATTGGTATCGAGATGAAATAGCGTTTGGACATACTCGCGCAATGAACTGGTTGCGAGTATCTGACGTAGACAACCGGATAAAATGAACGGTGCCATTGGCAGCGCTTTAAAGGGCGCATCGCTAAAACGGCATCCTTCCAGAATCTTTGCCATAGGAGAAAACCACTCTTCAAGCACTGTTCCAGAGGTAAATATTTGTGTGATGTGACGGCGTTGAGGGCGCATAAATAGATTGAGAGGATAGTAGGCAGGTGTAAATTTTTTTCACACCCTGCCAAACGTGTCAATCACTATTTTTAATTCTTTCGTTTTATGCTTTGCACGGTGCAATAAAACCTTGCCCAACAAAAAACCTATTCAATAAATGCACTCGCCCAGAGCCCCATGACAGCCCGCTATATTGATGTTATTGACTGCATGAACATTTAGGTGCCGGACACCGTTACCCTTGTGGTGGGCTTTTTGTTTTGGTAGCAACACGCTGGAAATTGAATCCGCGTCCGGGACGGGCGCGGGGTGGAGGGCGTTAAACAAACAGCACCTGCGTGCTGTTTGTAGCCCGGAACGGCATTCGCTTGCAAGAGAATATGCGGCCTGCAAGGCCAATTCCCTCCTAAAACGACACCCTCGCGGTGTCGTTTTTATCTAGTAAGAAATCTGTCGCGATCTGATCTTAATTTTTGGCGGCGGCACATGACTGTTCGAAAACAAATGCGAAGCTGAACTGTCCCATGTTAATTCTGAAGGCCATCGGAGCGGACCGATTTTGCTCCTCTGGTTATCCGCGTGACTTTCGGTGAATTTCATCATCGGGGGCGGCCATATTCGCCGTGCCCGTCAGTGCGTCCAGTCCACGCGCAACAGATTCCGTTCCTGGTTGTAGTGAAACTCCAGCTCGCCGTGATAGGCATGATGCAACGCTTCGCCGATGCCGCGGGCCAGATGGATATCGGTAGTGGTCATCAGTGTCGCGCCGTCTTTTTCTTCCGCCGACATGATGCGTTTGAGCGGGTGTTCTGCACGCTCTTGCAGTTCATGGTTGCGCACGAGATGCATGATCTCGCGGCGATGAAACCGAAAGAACTCGCCCTTCATGGTCAGAAAACCGGCGGGATAATGGTCACGGATCCGATGGCAGGCGGGGCAGGTTTCCCGGTGAGCGTTTGCCGGGCTCGATCGCCATTGCCAGCGCCCTTCATGAAAGACCGCGCCGCATTGCATACAGACGGTCGGATCCTGCAGCTTGCCCTTCGCCTTGTAGGCATCGTGCATGCGCTCCCTGAAGATGCCGTCGTGCCGCTGAACTTGGCGGAAACCGTCGGAAGTGTCTGTGTGGCCCATGATAAGTTCTCCTTCAGTAAAACATTGTGCTGCGGTGATCACATTGTTGATTCAGTGTGGCCGGTGATAAAGATCGCGCCGCGTGAGCGGGATTGGACTGGAAGAAGGCGTGCGCCTGGAAGCCATAATCTGGAATATCCCCGTATTGCCTTCTTCGAACTGCACCGTGCTGATGGTTTGGAGTTGACCGTCGGAAAACACATAGCGATTGATGAATTCGATCGCGACGCTTTTCTTCCAGTCGCCTTATTGGCTGCGGCAGCCATCTCGACTGCGTGCAGTTGTGTGAGCACCTTTTGGCTGCTTCACCAGCACGCAGTCGCACAACTAGCGATGGCGCATAATTACCCTTTTCATCACGTGATACCCGTATCCAGCGGAGCACCGTCTTTCATGAAACAGGGATTTCCTTGCGCGAAGCCGTTCACGTTGGTTCTCCTTGTCGATGTTGACAAAAGCAATCACTAAGCCATTTGAATGTTGGAGGCTTGCTTGCCCTTGGGGCCTTGCACCACTTCAAAGCTGACTTTCTGGCCTTCCTTGAGTGACTTGAAACCGCTCGTGTTGATTGCAGAAAAATGTGCGAACAAATCATCGCTGCCATTGTCGGGAGTGATAAAACCAAAACCCTTTGAATCGTTAAACCATTTTACTGTGCCGGTTACCATGCGACTTTCTCCTTGCTGATAGAACAGGGAACCCCCCTGCGGGTTTTTTACAATCTCGAAACTTCAATAGATTTGGGTTTGGCCTTCTCTGACTTGTCCAAGTTCATGACCGCGCTCCTTGTTGGGCGACCGCAAAACAGTCCTCGCGCAAGCTACAGCTGGTTTGACCACATTCGCCATCATAGGCAGTGGCGAAACAATCAAAATAACCTTTCTGCACCTGAATCAATTTAATCAATTCATCTCTTGAGAGTATGGCTGGATTGATACCTCGCGACGTGGCGATGGGGCGTACTGCTTCCATTTTCATGCTGTTTCTCCAAGGTAAATGCCGTTACGGCCAAATCAAACAATTGCTGCATGCACCGGGCTAATGGCTATGAGCCCGGCAAGCGATGCGCCGGTTTCTTGTGCGCCGTGTTGTATGCAAAATCCGCCACGCCGGCAGACCTTCGAGCTCAATGCCATGAATAGCGCTCGGCCGAGCCCGATCCTGAATTGATGTACCCGGCTGTTGCTCGCGGCTTGGCATTGCCCTCAAAGCAGCATCGATTTCTTCGGATTGAGCGGGATTCTGGCTCATGGCATTTCCTTTCAAATACGGAAGCAGCGTGCATCAGGTGGCAGTGGCATGTTTGCCCCACTTACCCTGGATGATGATCAGTTCAGCCGCTTTTTGCGCCTGATTGCTCATAACGTACGGCTTCATGGCACGATCCCTCTGTTCCGCACTTTTCCTTGGCAGGGTAAGCGCTGGCAGCTGCTTCAGCGCAGCGATTTCCTTCTCAGCCAGGGTGAGCTTGCAACA
>MEQN01000077.1:0-688 GCA_001770235.1 Betaproteobacteria bacterium RBG_16_58_11 | reverse complement strand
CAATGTGATGCGCTTTAACAGTTGTTCGGTTCTCCGTTCGACATTCCGATCGAGGAAATAGCGGAGCTCATTCAACTCGGCCTTCATTTCCTTCCTGTCCCGCATGGCCTTTCTGACAAACAGCGTGGCATCAAATTTCCTGTACTTGTTCGACATTTCGTACTCCGAGTATCTGCAATGAGAAAATGCGGTTTTGATCGGCACTGCCGTCGGACTGGCCGACGAGCATCCATTTTTGGAAAACGTGCCTGGCTGATTGCCCCAATTGCCCGCGCCATAAAGAATTGGAGCATGCTTACGATGAGTTTTGGCTGGCGTTAGCGTGGCTTCCAGCCGGCGGTATTTTGATGATTGGGAACTGTGCTGGTTTCCGCAAAGCGACATCTGCGGGCTCAAGGAATGACCATTCGCTTGACCAGCAAACCTTCCCAGCGCACTGTTTACTGGCATCTCTACTCTCGGTTGCAGCCGTGTTGCGGTTCATATCCCTGCTCCTTTCGTCATATCCCTGCTCCTTTGGTCGCCGCAGCGCGCAAATTATCCGCACGCCACCGGATTCACTCGTCGCAAGCGGTGGCAGACCGATTCAATAATGCTTCAGAGGTGGATAGATTATGCTTCGGATTCACTCGTCGCAAGCGGTGGCAGACCGATTCAATAATGCTTCAGAGGTGGATAGATTATGCTT
>MEQN01000076.1:15388-15508 GCA_001770235.1 Betaproteobacteria bacterium RBG_16_58_11 | reverse complement strand
TGGAAGCGGCGCTGGAAGGCGCGAAACCCGGCGAAAAATTCGAAGTGATTTTGCCGCCGGAGCACGGCTTCGGGCCACATGACCCCAATCTCACCTTCACTGACGATATCGAAAACGTAC
>MEQN01000076.1:11742-15315 GCA_001770235.1 Betaproteobacteria bacterium RBG_16_58_11 | reverse complement strand
GAGCAAAATCAAAAATGGCAAACTCACCGTCGATGCCAATCATCCTTTTGCCGGGCAAACCGTGAAATTCGTGGTGACGGTGAACGCGATTCGCGATGCGACGCCGGAAGAAATTGCTAATGGTCGGCCGGGTGAGGGTGGACCGCCGGTTTATCACTAAAATCTTTTTTAGCCGCGAATTAACGCCGATTAACGCGAATTTTTCTCGGTTTTATTTGGCGTAAATTCGCGTAAATTCGCGGCTATTCTGTTTCCCCGCGCTTCAAACGTTTGCTGTGCTTGCCCAAACTGCTATTCAACTGACCAATGATTTCAGTCGCGGCGTGGATGATTTGCGTCGAGCTGAAACCGGCTTTGGTCATCTCTTTAAAAAAAGATTTGGCGAGGATCTTCGCCAGTTGATTCGGATTTTCACTGACGTAGGCCATGGCATTGCCGATGGTTTGCTGGGCTTCTTGCGCCAGGGCCATTTGCGCGAAGCGCGAGCTGAGCACGCTTTGCAATTGCACGACCTGGATCGATTTGCCGACGAACAGGGCCACGACTTCGAGCAGGTGCAGGTCGTCTAAATTGAATGGCCGGCTGGATTTCGGATCGCTGGCGTTGATGACACCGACGATGTTTTGATTCTGCACGATGGGGGTGGAGATCAAGCTGCGTTGCCCGCGGGTCAGCCGTCGAGCGACATCGAGAAATTCAGATTGCGCCAAATCTTCGATTAACAGCGGCTGGCCCGTGGCGAGCACATGCCCCGAAATGCCCTCGCCCTTGCGCGTGACTTGCTTGTAGGCGGTCTCCGGCAAGTCGCCGTAAGCGGCGAATACGCGCAGCTTGAGCTCGTCCCGCTCCTCCTCGTCCAGCAGCATGATGGAGCAGTGGGCGGCATTGAGAATCTTGGCCGCCGCTTCCGCGAGCTGGCGCAGGCTCAATTCCAGGTTGCCCTGGGTTTCGAGTAAATCGCCCAGGCCGTGGAGTTTCAGGAGGGAGTTGCCGAGGTCGCCCATGTGAATGTCCGAGTTTCCTACCCAGTATAGGTAATATCGGCTGCAATGGGCTTGGGCTTAAATGCGCTTCGCCAATTCCGCCGCCATGCCGGTATAGCTGTGCGGCGTCAATGCCAGCAGGCGTTGCTTTTCATCTGCTGGAATTTCCAAGCCCATGATGAACACATGCAGATGTTCCTTGGTGATGCCGCCTTTGCCGCGCGTGAGTTCTTTCAATTGCTCGTAGGGATTGGGCACGCCATAGCGCCGCATCACGGTCTGAATCGGCTCGGCCAGCACTTCCCAGTTGGCGTTGAGATCGTCTTCCAAGCGCTGCGGGTTGGCTTCCAGCTTGTTCAGCCCGCGCAGGCAGGAATCATAGCCCAGCAGCGCATAGCCGAACGCCACGCCCATGTTGCGCAGCACAGTGGAATCGGTGAGATCGCGCTGCCAGCGCGAGATCGGCAGCTTATCCGAGAGGTGACGCAGCAGGCTGTTACTGATCCCCAGATTGCCCTCGGAATTCTCGAAATCAATCGGGTTCACTTTGTGCGGCATGGTGCTGGAGCCGACCTCGCCCGCTTTCACTTTCTGCTTGAAATAGCCGACCGAGATATAGCCCCACACATCGCGATTCAGGTCGACCAGAATCGTATTGGCGCGCGCGATGGCGTCAAACAGCTCCGCCATGTAGTCGTGCGGCTCGATCTGAATGGTGTAGGGGTTGAAGCTGAGGCCCATGCCTTGCACGAAGGCTTGCGCGAAGCTTTCCCAATCGACGTTCGGATAGGCGGAAAGATGCGCATTGTAATTGCCGACCGCGCCGTTGAGCTTGCCCAATAGGGCCACGCCGGCAATACGATCCCGCGCGTGGCGCAGGCGATACACCACATTGGCAAGCTCCTTGCCCAGGGTGGTGGGGGAGGCCGGCTGGCCGTGCGTGCGCGCCAGCATGGGCTGTTCCGCTAGCGCGTGCGCCAGTTCCGTCAAACGGGCAATCAACTTGTCCAGACTGGGCAGCAGCACGGTATCGCGCGCGGCTTTCAGCATCAGCGCGTGCGACAGGTTGTTGATGTCCTCCGAGGTGCAGGCAAAGTGAATGAATTCGGAGACGCGCATGACTTCGCTATTTTGGGTGAAGCGCTTTTTCAGGAAATATTCGACGGCTTTGACATCGTGATTGGTGATGGACTCGATCTCCTTCACCTCTTGCGCATCGGCTTCATTGAGATTGGCGGCCAGCGCATCCAGGTCGGCGATCGTGCTGGCTGAGAACGGCGCTACCTCTTGAATCTCGGGTGCGGCGGCCAAAGCTTTAAACCATTCGACTTCGACTTGCACGCGGTGCTTGATCAGCCCGAATTCGGAAAACAGCGGGCGCAAGGCGGCGACTTTGCCGGCATAGCGGCCATCGAGCGGGGAAAGGGCGGTAAGGGAGGAAAGTTCCATGGCGGACCTGGCTGGGAAAACCGCCATTTTACCCGATCAAGGCATGGGTTTACCGTCTCCTTTCCCCTCAATGGGGGCGCTGATCTTGACCAGCACATAGCCCAACTGCATGTAATTGTTGACCTGAGCCGGCCCGGCAGGCGCGACGTTCACATAAGCCGGAAAGGCTTCCGCGCCCACCCCGCGCCATGCGGCGTAGGTTTCGCACACATGCACCGGGATCTGCTGCTCCTTCACCAGTTGCTCGATTCCGGCGTGAACTTCGGGCAATGCGGCGCGCTTGTCCTGCTGTAGCGCGAACATTTCCTGCCCATGCGTGACCACGGCGATCTCCAGCTTGGGAAAGCGTTCGCGCAGCCGCTTGGCGTAATCCGCGACTTGCGGCGCCGCCCAGCGCAGCGCCTGCGGGTCGCCGGTGACGATTTCGAACACCACGCCCGGCGGCGGCTGATCCTGCTTGAGCAATTTCGTGATCTGCGGGTGATCGGCTGCGTGCGCGGCAGCCAGTGGCAGCATGGCCAATAGGCAGAATAGTGAGGCGAGACGTTTCATGATGTGCTCATTGCACAGAGGCGAATCCGGGTTTGAAGTGGCAGTATATGTTGCCATGACTAAGAGTGGCTGCGGCTTTCAGAAATCCGCGCCTTTCGCGCAAGCAGCGGGCTTTTCGTAGCGCCGGCTTCCAGCCGGCATGCAAGCAGGATGCTTGCGCTACACTTTAATTTATGACCCATCTCGATGCCTTGCTCACGGAAATCCGCGCCTGCCGCCTATGCGAGGCGGTTCTCCCGCTGGGGCCGCGGCCGGTGCTGCGCGCATCGAGCACGGCGCGGATTCTGATCGTCGGCCAAGCCCCGGGGCGGCGCGTGCACGAGACCGGCATTCCCTGGAACGATCCATCGGGAGACCGGCTGCGCCTGTGGCTGGGCATGACGCGCGAGCAGTTTTACGACACGCGCCATATCGCCATAGTTCCGACTGGATTCTGCTTTCCCGGTTCGGGCGTGCGCGGGGATGCGCCGCCCCGGCCCGAGTGCGCACCGTTGTGGCACCCGCGGCTGCGTGCGCTCATGCCCCGGATTCGATTGACCTTGCTGGTCGGTCAGTACGCACAATCCTACTATCTGGGCCGGCGCCGCAA